>JAIMAW010000057.1 GCA_023511755.1 Candidatus Pacearchaeota archaeon
GTTGAGCATCAAAGAATCAATAGCATCTGCACTAAAAGCATCTTTTTTATCACTGAACAACTCAAAAACCCCATATTTGCCCAAAGGAATTACAAGAACCGAATTCATCTCAGGGTAAAATTCAACTAGTTCTGGTTTGTATGGTTTTAAATCCCAACTTGTATTCTTGAAGTTTGGCTCGTAAACGGGGCTGCCGCTATCATAAACATATTTAATTATTCCCTTGCCAAACTTTTTTCCTCTCAATTTTTCGGGATAGCCTTCCGAAGCAATCATTTCAAGATTGCCTTTTTCGTCTGGAAGAAATATTGCCCCATGACTGTAAGGAATCTTTTTGCCAATTTCTTTAAGAACCATATCTAAAGCAGAGTTTAAGGACAAATCAGAATTTATCACCTCCATTATGGCTATATTCAAATCAAAAAGCGCTCGCAGTCTTTTCTCGCCGTTTGTACAATTATTGCCTTGGTTTTTGTTCATTTTAACAATTTCGACGATAGTTAGGGTACGAACTATATAAGTTTTATTATTTTTAGATGATAATGAAGAAAAATGTTAAAAAAAAGAAAAAAATGGGCCCGCTGGGATTTGAACCCAGGACCTACGGCTATCTTAGAGCATCAATAACTCTAGGGAGTTATGGTCATATAAGACCGTTGCTCTAAACCAGGCTGAGCTACGGGCCCACAACAAGAGAATATTTCTTTTATTTATAAAATTTATCTAAGGGAGGCATGGGAACAGAGTTTTTTAGAATATTAGAAAATTCTTGGAAATAAAAGCAAAGATTTCTCAAAATCAAAGAAGTTGGCGTAACTTTTCTATCTATTTTAAATTTTAGCTGAGACGCTAGAAAATAACACCTGCCGCCTAGAAACTCAGAATAATTTTTATGAAATACCCCATTATATACTAACATTTCATCTCCCCTGGATTTGCAAAGAGAATAGTTATAAAACAGGTTGCTTTCATATTCCTTCGTGAGCTTTTCTAATTTTTCTATTTCTCTCATGTAATTATCGTAAAAAACAAATTTTGTTAAAGTGTCAGCCAAATATAAGGCTAGAAATTGCTCTCCCTCTTTCTGAAAATAGGGCAAAAGTTTGATTTTCTTGTGTTCTTTAGCCTTTCTAATAGGATCAATTAAGGAACTAACAAAAAAATCAAAAATTCTTTGTTTTCTTTTGGAAGATAAATCTATCGATTCTATTTTGTACTCCATCTTACTTGAAGGGGATAGATAGTTTTTATATTAGTTTTATCATAATAGATAAAAGGTATAAAAAGATTGTTGGATAAAATCATAAGTTTTAAATCATACAATTTCTTGTAAGTTTTATGTTGATTGGGATTGTTGGCAAGCCAAATGTTGGCAAGAGCACATTTTTCAAAGCTGCTACACTTGCCGAAGTAGCCATTGCACCTTACCCTTTCACCACGATCAAGGCAAATGAGGGGGTCGGTTTTGTTAAAGTTAAGTGCCCTGATATCGAACTGAAAATAAGATGCAAGCCAAACCATGGTTTTTGTCTAGAGGGTTGGAGATTTATTCCCATCAAACTTCTTGATGTTGCGGGCCTCGTCCCTGGAGCGCACTTAGGTAAGGGCCTTGGCAATAAATTCCTCGATGACTTGAGACAAGCTGATGCGCTAATTCATATAGTTGATGCTAGTGGCTTGACAAACGAAGAAGGCAAGCCTACAGAAAATTACGATGTCACCAAAGATATAAAGTTTCTTGAAGACGAGATTGACAGATGGTTTTATGGTATTGTGGGCGAAAATTGGAAAACTCTTGTGAGAAAAGCGCAGATTTCAGAAGAAAAGCCAGTAGATATTTTGGCAAATCAGTTCTCGGGGTTGAAAATAACAGCAAATATGGTGAAAGAAGCAATTAAAAATTGTAATCTTGGAGAGAATTTTTCTACATGGGCTGATGAACAACTTTTTATGTTTGTTCGTGAGCTAAGAAAATTAAGCAAGCCGATTATGATTGCTGCAAATAAGTGTGATATGCCCAAGGCTAAAGAAAACATCGAAAAATTAAAGAAAGAATTCCCGGAGCTACAAATAATCCCTTGCTCGGCTGAAAGCGAGCTTGCTCTGAGGGAGGCGGCTCGTGATAATAAAATTAGTTATATTGCGGGGGAGAAAAGTTTCGATAGTAAAGAGGACAGGTTAAATGAGCAACAAAAAAAAGCCCTCAATTTTATTCAAGCCAGAATCCTTGATGCTTATGGTTCTACGGGCATACAACAATGTTTGAATGAGGCCGTGTTCTCGTTGCTTAGATATCTTGTAGTTTATCCCGTAGAAAATGAGAATCATTTTACTGACAGCAAGGGAAATGTGTTGCCAGACGCAATGTTAATGTCCCGAGGCTCTACTGCTCTAGATTTGGCTTTTGCAATTCATACAGATATTGGCAATAGATTTATTGCGGCCATAGATGCAAGAAGCCATAAACGACTTGCCAAGGAATATCTGCTCAAGAACGACGATATTATAAGGATTATGACAAAATAACTGATTCTTATCTAGGTATCTTTGAGAAGCGTATAAGAAAAATTTATAAAGGATTTTTCGTTTAGTTTTTGTTTTCGTAAAATGACGCAGTGGTTTAGCTTGTTATGTGGGGGGGATAATGCCCAGCGAGCGTTGGAGAGAATATTAAAGGCAAAAGAAAGTTTGAACTGTAGAACCCCGAACAATCTACAACTCGCCCGATTTAAAAATTACGAGGCTATTGTTTCTTGCATCTGCCACTCCAACAATAAAAAGAAAATTACTATCGAAGAAGTTTCAGAGGCTACCGGGCTTTCAGTAAACTATATAAAGAATAATCTAAGAGCGATAGGCCTTTATGTCCTAGACGAGAAGACGATAGAGGAGCGAGAGGGGGGTGGAGGGAAATATGCCTATAAAGAGAATGGACGATATACTCTTCCCGTTTGTAAAAGATTCAAAAAGAATTATCACATTGGAAGCGAGCGTGGTTAAGCCACGAAGAGTTCTATATTAAAACAATAAGAAATCAAAAGAGCACCTCTTTTTGCCCCCTCTCGCCCAGGAAAGACAAAAAGTGTTTTTTGCCTTTTTCTCAGCTAGCTTGTTTCTTTTATATCCTTTGTATATATAAGCATTATGAGAAAAAAAAATAATGAATGAAATATAATCTAATAAAATATGAGTTAATAAAAACAACCAAAGAAAAATAACGTTTGATAATGAACTTTCAAGATTATGTTAAAGTTTTCTGTTTCATTTTGTTTTTCAAAAAATTATTGGCCTTTGTTAAAATATCCCTGCTGTTTTTATAAGTTAATAATTTCATGGCTTCATCAAATCTTGCCCATTTATAATCACTATGCTCAAAAGAAATTTCGACTTGTCTTTGTTTTGTCTCGGCAAGCAAAAAAATTATTTCTTTTAAAACAAGTTTGCCTTCTCTACGATAAAATATTTTTATTGTTTCCTTGAATTTAGGCAAGAAAATAAGTTCTTTGATACCAGC
>JAIMAW010000058.1 GCA_023511755.1 Candidatus Pacearchaeota archaeon
TTTATATTCTGAAAAACCATAATCATTATAAAAATTAAAAAAAAGATAATTGTATGAGAAATTTAGAAGAGTTAATTGAAAAGCTAAAGAAAGAGGAACTTTTTACAGAATGGAAATTCCATTCGGTTATGGATAAAAAAAGAGGGAGCAATCTCATATTTGTACAAAATTTGCAGGGAAATCAGGGGGATTGCAGAAGCTAAAATTTATGTGGACCAGGAAATCAAGGAAAATAGTGAAAGATTCGGAGTAGCCTGTTTAGTTTTGAATCCTTTTAGAAAACCCTTAGAAACCGATACAGAAAAGAAATATTTCTTTGAACTAGAAGAATTGAAGAAGTATATTGAAAAGAGGGCAAGATATTTCAATGAAATTTATTTTAAACAACAAGATCGAAAACAACGTGGTCTTTAGAAGGAGAAAAGCTCTTGACTTTAATTGCCCTGATTAATTTGACCTTCCTTATCTTGTTTATTTTATTGACAAGTTGTGTTATTTCGCTCTGTTCGTCTCTTCTTTTGATTAGGCAAGAATAATGAATTATCGTTCCTTTCTTGGCTATTTTGAAAGCTGCTTTCAGATAAGGAAAAGGTGATGGCAAAAAGCCCATAACAATTCTATCTGCCTTGATTTTTAATCTTGGAACAATTTTTGCGCAATCGCCCTTGAACGCTACGATATTTTTTAATTTATTTAATTTGATATTTTCTTGGAGATATTTGAATGACACGGGGTTCAGTTCAATTGCATAAACTTTCTTTACTTTTTTTGCAAGTGGCAGAGTGAAATAACCAATGCCGGCAAACATATCAACAACAATCTCATTCTTCTTGGCGATTTTAGCCAGACGATGCCTTTCGTTGATGTTGCCCTTGGCAAACATAATTTTAGAAACATCAAGTTTGTAAATGATTCCTTGCTCTTTGTGGAGCGTTATTGTTTTATCCTTCTTTGCACAAGAAGCAAGAACCTTAATTTGGGGCTTGCGAAATTGGCCCTTGATTGGGCCTTTTCTGATGCAGATTGTTTTGATATTCTTATGGTTTACTAGAAACTCTATTGCTTTTTTCTTGCTTATCTTATTGAAAATTAAAATGTCACCAATTTGTTGATATTTCATCTTGCTGTTTGCCTTGCTGTCCAAAACAATAAAGATAACCATCCCTGCATCCAATATAAACTTTGTTATCAATAACAAGGGGCGTTGACTCGAAGCTTCCAGAAGCTATAAAACTATCACGCTGAACTAAATTGTAGTTATTTCCTGTTCTTTCTATTTCCAAAAGTTTTATTTTATTGTCGTAGCCCGCAGTTATTATTTTGTTATTTACTAACAAGGGCGTAGAGATAGATGGGCCGAGATAAATTTTGGATAACAATTTCGGAGTAGCATATTTTTTAGTGATGAAGCTAGCGGAATCAGAATCAAGAAGATAATGATTTACAAGATAGAGGTAACCATCGAGTGCCCTGAAAACTGCTAATGAATCTTGCACAGAAACCGAGCCTATTACGCCACCTTCCCAGTTACTTATTTTCTTGTTTCCGGTTGGGAAATACCACACAACCGATTCTTCTGGCTTTTTCCTTGGGACGAGTTTTATAATGCCACCTTTATCCCGGATGTATTGTTTTTCTACTGGGACAAGCAAACAGCTGTCGCTTGTTGCTACAGGGGTGCCGTTGAGATCGGAGCCAATATAAAAATCCCATTCTAGTTCGAGATTTTTTAAGTTAATACCATAAACATGGCCCGAGCCGGCAGCTATGTATATATGGTCTTGCATTAAAACTGGAGAGGCCTCTACAACTAAGTTGCCTTTGTGTTTTATTGCATCTTTTTTGTCATACAATTTTATTTTTTTGATTATATCTGTTGTTCTAGAATTTAAATTAAGAACATAGAGAATTCCATTTTCCGCGGCAACAAAAGCCAGAGAATCTAAAACCAGAGGACTTGCATCGACATCTCTACTATAGCTTTCAGTTTTTTCTATGTTTAATCTCCACAATTCCTTGAATGTTTCAAACTCAATTGCCCTAAAACTTTCAACTGTTTGGCCATACAAAGATTTTTTGAGACCTGCACGGCTTCCTTGCAAAATCAGTACTTTTTCTTCTAAGGTTCCTTTCGAATTCAAATAAAGACGATGGTTGAGAGTTGCTGTTCCTTTGATGATACCATCGAAACGATATTCGGAGATTATAGCTCCTGTTTGGGCATCTATTTTTTTAAGGTTGTAATCAAAACTTCCAACAATAAGATGGTATTCATTATCCTTATTTTTGTTATTTCCAGAAGTTCTTATCAAAAGTGGCTGCCCGGTCCATCCAGTTCCGTACCATTTAGATATTTTCTTGCCCACTTTTGTTTCTCCGCCGCCGAGCCAGGTTTTCCATAATAATTGTAAGGTCTTTGGAGGAGCTCTGCCATAAAAATTTCTTTGGTTGTTGCCAAGAAAGGTAGGGTAAATAAGCTCGTATTGTTTTTGAATTTCTCCGGGGGCTTTTTCTTTGAGATTTAGTGTCTGTATAAATGCTAGTAAGAATGCTATAACTTTTGTCCCTTTAGCCATCTTTTTACATTTTTAATTAACTTTAAATATTCTTCTGTGATTATTAAAAACATGTTGCCAAAAAAATTGCAAGCATTGTTGAGAAAACAACATTATGCTCTTGTAGGTAATCATAGCGCAGTGCAAATTTGTTCATGGACAAAGAAAAGTTTGAGAGACGAAGACTATTGTTACAAACAAAAGTTTTATGGAATCAAAAGTCATAGATGTTGTCAAATGACGCCAAGCGTAGCATGGTGTCAACACCGTTGCCTGTTTTGTTGGCGTGCAATTGAATATACTCTTGGAGATAAAATCAAAGGCAAGATAGATGAGCCAAAAGAGATAATTGGGGGGTGTATAGAAGCGCAAAAAAAGCAATTAATTGGATTTCAGGGATACGAGAAAGTAAATCGGAAAAAGCTTCAAGAAGCTTTCAATCCTAAACATTTCGCTATCAGCTTGGCGGGCGAGCCAACTATTTATCCTAAAATTTCTGAGTTAATCAAAGAATTAAAGAAAAGAAAAATCACAAGCTTTTTGGTGACCAATGGCATGCTTCCAGAAGTTTTGGCAAAGATTGAGCCGCCTACACAGCTTTATGTTTCTCTTGATGCTCCAAACGAAGAGATTTATAAAAAAATTGATAGGCCCGTTACTGGCTCTTGGGAAAAACTGATGAAAACTCTACGGCTATTGCCTAAGCTTGGAGAGAAAACAAGAACAGTGTTAAGGTTAACTTTGGTTAATGGAATTAACATGCAAGACGCAGAAAGTTATGCAAGGCTCATCGAAATTGCCAGGCCAAAGTTCGTTGAAGTTAAGGCATATATGGCTGTAGGTTTCTCTAGAAAGAGGTTGGGGCCTAACTTTATGCCAACTCATCTGGAAGTTAAAGACTTTGCAAAACAAATTTCTAAATATGGAGGTTACAAAATAGTCGATG
>JAIMAW010000059.1 GCA_023511755.1 Candidatus Pacearchaeota archaeon
GTATTTATCTGGTGGATTACCTCTCCACCGCGACCTATAACCAATCCTGGCTTGGCAGTTACGACGACTATTTTCTCTCCCACGGGCGTTCTCTCAATCCTTACCTCGCTAATTTTTCCTTTCCCTATACTCGCTTTTATGAATTCCTTAATTTCGAACTCTTGTTTCTTGCTTTCAATAAATTTTTTCCCTATCATTTCTTTTCTTTTCTCTTTACTACCGCCCCCATCTCAGTAGCCTCAAGGGCCACGTGAGTACGTTTGAAATATTTCCTGCCAAATCCTATTCTAGTGCCCCTGAATGGCCTAGATGCCTTGTTGGCGATAGCTTTATTTATGATTAGCTTATCAATAGCCATTCCTTTTACGGATGCATTTGCAATTAGATTTTTGAGTAGCTTGATGAACTCTTTCGATGCTTTTACAGGATATCTGCCAGCGACTTTCCCTTTTGGCATATTGTGCCTATGAGGTATCTCGCCCTTCATAGGTACGGCGGTTTTCTTCATTATTACCTGCTCCAAAAGGTGGAGGGCTTTCTGAGGGTTTTTCACTTTGATAAAAGAGCATATAGCTATGGATTGTTTTGTGCTAACCGGTAGGTCTTTACCACGACTACTAGCTATTTTGGTGACTTTTGTAGCCTCGCTTTCTTCATTCTTTTTTTCCTTTCTTTCTTCTTTCTCCTCTACCATTTTATCTTTTTTGCTTTTTACTTTACTGACAAGAAGGCCGAGCTTCTTGTTGCTCCTATGCCTGGCGCGCCATGTTCGACTTTCTTTCTTGTAAGCGCAAACTCCCCTAGCCTGTGACCTATCATTTCTTCTACAATTTTAATTGGCAAAAATTCCTTGCCATTGTAAATGTGGATAGTCAGACCAACCATTTGGGGCACGATAATGAGGTCCCTCATATGGGTCTTTATTGGTTTACCTTTCATCTTTTTTTTCTCACATCTTTTCAGAAATTTTTCTATAATATCTGCTCCTCTTAGCAAGCTTCTTCTTTCTCGGGAAGGGAGGTACTCTGAAAATTTCCTTAAGTCCATAGCTTTCAATTCTTCTAATGTTCTTCCCCTGTAAGTAAATTCTTTCACCATTTTAGCGTTTTCTTACTTCCTCCTCCCGGTTCTCCTTGGCCTTAGTAGTCCTACTTTCTGTCCAGGAGGGGCATTTCTCTTCGCAATTTTGCTTTTTATTCTTTTGCCTCTGCCCGAACCAAAAGGATGGTCGACAGCGTTCATCTTCACCGCACTAGTTCTCGGATAAACCTTGCCACCCTTTGCTCTTTTCATGAATAGTTTCTTGCCTACCTTAAGTATGGGTTTCTCCTTTCTTCCCGAAGCAGAAATTATGCCTATAGTTGCTCTTGCTGCAGGGTTTAGGCATTTCTCTTCTTTTGATGGCAATTGTACATACACTCCTTTTTGGTCTTTCTTTACAACTCTGGCGACACAGCCGCTATTCCTAACAAGTTTTGGTCCTGCTCCCGGGATTATCTCAATATTGAAAACCTCGGTGCCTATGGGTAATTTGCCTAAAGGCAAAATATTCCCTGGCGCAATTCTAGCATCCCCCCCGACCATTATTTCTTGCCCCTCATACATCTTCTCGTGAGCCAGATTATAGAAAATTTTATTGTTCAATCTTATTTTCGCTACAGGAGCACTGTAGCAAGCCACGTTAATAAGTTTCTCAACTCTCCCGATCCCTTCCACGGAGGGATAACTTACGTGGATCCTAAAGGCTTTCTTTTTCGTTCTATAAGTAAGACTTCCATGCCCCCTCGCCTGTTGTATGAGTGTTTTTCCCATTTTTGTTTGTAGGATTATATCATTCCTAATTTAGTAGCTATATCTATTGCGGGCGTTTCTGGCCCGAGTTTGATATAAGCAATTTTTTTATTCTTAGATATATGAACATTTATTTTCCTAACTTTCGCTCCAAAATTTTCTCTTATCGCCATAGCAATTTCTTCCTTGTTCGCTTTTCTGTCAACAACAAAAGAAATTTTATTCTCAACTTCTATCATTTTGATCGCTTTCTCAGTCGTCAACGGGTAAAGCAGTATTTTTTTCATTTCAGTTCCTCCAATGCTCTAGGAGTCCATATGGCTAGCCGGCCAGCAACACCACCTGGAGCGAGCGCGAATATGTTAAGATTTTTAACTTGAATCACATCCAACCCAAAATTTTCCATCTTCTTTGCATTTTCTTTGCTAGAGACGATAAGTAGGAGTTTCGCACTCTTTTTATATTTCCTCCCTCTCCGTTTTCCCTTGCCTGCCCTTATTTTCTTTTCTCTTTTTATTTCCATCCCTATAACTTCCGATAGGACCTTTACGGCTTTTTTGCCTTGTTCAAGTAATGTGGCATCTATCACTATAGGCAGATCATGCGAAATGCTAATCCCAGGGTATTTTTTTTCTAGAATCTTTTTAGAGGCAGTAGCAGCAATCGCACTTTCCATTGCAATTCTTTTTTCTTTTTTATTTATCTTGTTTATTTCTTTTTCTTTTTCATCTATCCCAAATTTATCATCACTATAGAGCGTAATGTATTTATCACCTTTGTATAGCACTGTAATATTGGTCTCATAAGAATCCTTCTTTTTAGTAACCTTCTGTATAACATTCCCTTGATTTTCTCCGAGATTTGTTTTTGAAGACTCCTTCAATTGTAACGTATTACTTTGTGAACCTACTTGTATGGCTTTACTCCCCATAATATCAGCTTCTTTTTCCAAACTTGCATCATCATTTACAAGTGTTCCTGCTTTCATCTGCAAGCTCGGCTTTACTCTTCCCTGCTTCTGCTGCACTGCATGCCAACCTTCATGTGGAAGATGCTTTTCCTGTCCAGGTGCGATGTGAATATCATTTCCCTGGGTATATGCTAAAGCACTAACCCGTTGTGGCTTATCAGAATTTTGATGTACTTTTACATCCGAAAGGTCAATGCTAGAAAGCTTTTCAAGCCCAGACTTTAGTTGATATGGCAAGCCTATTTTAGCTTCCTGTGAAGCTATTTCCTTCGTATCTTCTTTTTCTAATTGTATTGGCTTTTCATTATTGCTGACTTCAGATGATGACTTTGATTCTTGCTTTTCTCCTCCTTTTTCTCTTTTATGCCTTTTTCCTTCCTGCATTAGTGCCATTGCCTCTCTATAACCTATTTGCTTTTGAAACAGCATAAATTCCTCATGGGTTATAGAATCTGGGTTATTCAGAATCATATCCATCAGTTTTCTTATATCTGTAGTCCTGATAGTTGGTCTTTTTATTTCAGGTTTGTTTTGTTTACTTTTATTTGCTCCGCTTGAAGGTGTTTCTGGTTTCTTGCTTAATTCTGCCTTGATCTGCATTTGTGATCACTCCTTAAAATTCTATCTTTTATATAATGTAAATTTCAGTTTACTTTTAACAGCCAGTTTTTAAAAAGTTTATATTAATAATTCTTTTTATCT
>JAIMAW010000060.1 GCA_023511755.1 Candidatus Pacearchaeota archaeon
ATCCATGATCGAACGCATTCAAACCGGGCACACCGGACTATTAAACGAACGCAATGCCGACATATTCAGAAACGCCTTCACTTTTTTGTCCAGTCTCAATATGCCGGCGGATGCGGTCTATGCCGACCTTTTATCAGTGGTGTTCAACTGCCCGGTGAGCGGCGCAGCCCTGCATATTGAGAACATGAAAGGCATACCGGGTGAAATCCGCCTGCGTCTGGGGGAAAACGACCCCTTCGGGGTAATCAACATCGGTGATGACAGTGCCTTGCTCAAGCTTTGCGCTGAGAAAGGCCTGCATATAGCCAGTGTCGATTTTACCGAATCTTTATTTCAAAACATTAAACGACACCCGGACTTCTTTACCCTTTATTTTATCCCCAAAGCTAAAACTATATTTTTTGGTAGGCTTCTCTAGCACTATTTCTGTAGCATTTACTTTTTCTTTTATCAATTTTCCGAATTTTTTTATGTGCTCCTTGAGCTCGGTGTCGGTTTCAATAGCCAGGGCGATTTTCTGCTCTTTCTTCAGGCCGGCTTTTTTTCTTGTTTCCTGTATCAATCTTGTCATCTCTCTGGCATAGCCTTCTGACTCGAGTTCTGGCGTTAGTTTTGTATCAAGCTCAACCTCAAGGCTCTTACCTTCAGTGAACACGATTTTCTTGACATTGACCTGCCGGGCGATTATTTCCTGTAACTCTTTGGATAGTTTCAGTTTTTTGTCACTTTTTACTTTGAGCGATGAGAGCGGCCATCTCACCCCAATCGAAGCCGCTGACCTCGAGGCCAATGCTTTTTCTATTATTGTTAGGGCCAGCGCAAATTCTTGCTCTAGTTTTGTGTCTATGGCTTTGTTGTTAACTTCTGGCCATTCGCACAAGTGTATCGCCTCTTTTTCAAGCTTGAATGCGCTCTTGAGCTCCTGGTATATCGCTTCTGCTATGAAAGGCGCAATTGGAGCAAAAATTTTTATTGTGTTCAATAGGGTTTCATATACTGCATAAAGAACAGCTTCTTTTTCTTTTTCGGAGCCCGCCGATGATTTCTCACGGACAAGCTGTATGTAAACTCTACTTAGTTCCAGGAAAAGCTTCTCTATTTCTGTGATAGTCTCGTCGAGCTGGTAGTGGTCAAAAAGTTCGGTGACTTTCCTGATTGTGGAATGGCATCTCGATAGAATGTATTTCTCCTCTAGGCCCAGCTGAGAGGGTTGCAATTTCAGTTTCGCAGGGTTTTTGCCTAGAAATTGCGCGAGTTCCAAGAGATAGTTTTTAATATTCCACAGGACATTTATGTTCCTTTGTTTCTGTTTTAGCTCCTCCCAGGAGAAATTGATATTTTCACCAGCCCTACACTCGCAAATGTAGTAACGGAATAGGTCAACGCCATATTTTTCGATTACCTCATAAGGCGAAACTATGTTACCAAGGCTTTTTGACATTTTCATGCCTTGCCAGTCGAGAATCATGCCGTGCACATAAACGCTTTTATAGCAGGGCCTTTTTAGAGCAATCATGCTGCAAATCAGCAACATCGAGAACCACAGTTTTATCTGCTCATTAGCCTCGAGAATAAAATCGGCGGGGAACCATTCTTTGAAATACTGTTCTTGCGAAGGGTAATAAAGACAGTTCCACGATGTCGTGCCAGAATCGAGCCACACGTCTAGGATATCTGGGATGCGGGCCATTTCAGAATTGCACTTACATTTGATTTTCACAGAATCGATGAAAGGCCTGTGCAAGTCCTCTGGCACTTTCGTCGTGGCTTTCTCTTTCAGCTCTTTAAGCGAGCCAATAACTTCTATTCTGTTGCATTTAGGGCATTGCCATATGGGCACTGGGGTACCCCAGTACCTTTGCCTTGTTATGCTATTATCCCTAAGCACCTTGGTCCACGAATCAAAAGCGTCCTTGGCCCATTTTGGGATCCAGTGCACCGATTTGTTTGCATTCAACATCTCTGGTACAAGATCTTCAATCTTGAGGAACCATTGCTCCGTTGCTCTGAAGATAACAGGAGTGTGGCATCGCCAGCATAATGGATATTCGTGTTCCACTTCTGTCACAGCAAGCAACGAGCCACTGTCCTGGAGCATCTTTATTATTTTGTCATCATCTTTTTTTGCAATAAAACCTTTGAAGAGTTCTATTTCCATTATGTTTCCTTTCTCATCAAGCGTATTGAAAGGAGGAAGACCATATTTCTGGCCTACTTCATAATCCTCTGGCCCAGAGCCCGGGGAGCAATGCACCAAGCCAGAGCCAGCATCCGTCGTTACGTATTCCTCGCTCAAGATTACAGTGTGTACATTCTTGTGGCTTTTTTTTAGGCCATCAAAAATCTCTTTCATGCTCTCGTAGAAAGGATGCTCGTACTCGAGGCCTTCGAGCTCCGCACCTTTTAGCTCTTCTATGATTTTGAATTTTTTATCAAAAACGCTAGTTATAACAACATTTGCGAGGGCCTTCGCAAGAATCCAGACCTCCTTATCGACCTTGGCCTTGACATACTCGAGCTCAGGATTAACCATAACAGCAAGATTGAAAGGAATCGTCCATGGCGTAGTCGTCCAGATTACGAGATATTCATTCTTGTTTCCCTTTAGCCTGAACTTGAGAAAAATGCTCTTGTCTTTCACGGTTTCGTACTCTAATTCATGCTTGGCAAGGGCCGTTTCACAACTTGCGCACCAGTGCATTATTTTCTTCCCCTTGTAGAGCCGGTTTTGCTCATAAGCTTTCTTTATAAGGAACCATTCGTTACTCATGAAATCGTTGTCTACTGGTTTGTAAGAGTTTTCATAATCCATCCAAACGCCCAGACGCCATAAATCTGCATCCATTTCCTTCAGGCGGGCCATGGAAAAACTTCGGCATTCTTTCGCGAACTTGTCGAGCCCGAACTTGAGGATATCTTTCTTGTCTCTGAGCTTGAGAATTTTTTGGACCGCGTTCTCTGTAGGCAAGCCGTGCATGTCATAGCCCGCACGGTCCCAAACATTAAAACCATTCATCCTTTTGAATCTTAGGGCCGCATCCTTCAGGCAGTTGTTCCATGCGTGCCCTATGTGCAGCTTGCCAGAAGTGTAAGGAGGGCCCTGCAGGAAATAAAACTTCTTGCCTTTCCTATTCTTTTCTTTCACTTTCTGATATATCTTCTGGGCTTCCCAAAATTTCAGCACCTGCTCCTCTGTTTTTTTGAAATCGTACATCTTCCTAAAAGAAAAGCGTATTTTTTAAATCTTATCAAAGTCCTTTGGGTGTAGGAGGTACATTGGCACAGATGAATAGAGTTAAGATAGACGCCTGTACAA
>JAIMAW010000061.1 GCA_023511755.1 Candidatus Pacearchaeota archaeon
CTTTCTTACATTCTGGACATATTATTTTTGTTATCATCTTTCTTACCTTATTTAGTATAACTATATATAGTAAAATACTATTATTTAAACCTTTCGGTTGAGAAGTAACTACTAATAAAGTAAAACTATTGATAGTAAGATTTATAAAGTAGGAAAACTTATAATTAATCATGCCAGAAATAGAAATTAAAGTAAAAGGGTACAGATGCAACAATTGTGGTTATGAATGGTTGCCTCGTTCTCCGAAAGAAAAACCACTAATTTGCCCTAAATGCAAATCTGCAAGATGGGACAAAGAGCCCCGAAAGAAAAAGCATTAATTTTTTTATTATTTTCAACTCCCTATAAGGTAACAATGCATAAAGAACGAAAAGTTTATAAAGTATATATTTCTTGTGTATACATTAAAAGATATACAAAATAAAATGGCAGATATATTTGATGAGACGGTCTTGTGCAGTCGTTGTGGCAAAAAAATGGGAAAGGTTTGTATAGATAAAAATGGGTTTAGGATGAGGGCACTTGAGTGTAAAAAGTGTGGCAAATATATCTATCACCCTATAGATACAGAGGAATACAAAAAGTTTCAGGAATTGAAACGCAGGCCATTTAATGTGAAATTAAGGATGGTTGGCAATTCGTATGCTATATCCATTCCGCGCGAAATTATTGAACTAGAGCGAGAGATGGATAAGGCTATGGCAAGGCAGATGGAAAGAATGAACAAAATTGTCAAGCTGATGTTGGAAGAACCTGGGAAACTTTCATTGTTTTTTACAGCGCCAAAAGAAAAAGGGAAAGAAGAGAGGAGGGAAGAATGATAACAAAAGCTGATGATAAAACTGTGAAATTGAAGGTCATGGAAGCGTTGCAAGAAGATGCTTATAAAGGAATAGCCAGGATAGACACCGCCACAATGCGGGAGTTGGGAGTGAGGCCTGGCGATGTTGTTGTTATTGTTGGTTCAAGAGAAACTGTAGCGATAGTTGATAGGGCTTATCCTGCTGATGTCGGTGAGAAGATTATAAGAATTGATGGGATTATCAGAAGAAATGCCAAGACAGGCATCGGAGAGATAGTTAATGTGATGAAAGCTGACATCAAAGAGGCTAAGAAGATTATAATCGCGCCTGCACAAAAAGGGATAATGGTTCAGGCTACGGGCAATGCCCTTGAAAATTTGAAAAGAGGATTACTTGGAAGGGCAGTTATGCAAGGAGATTTGGTTTCAATTGGTGGTTCTCAACGAAGAAAAGATCTGATGGCAGAATCCTTTGAAGATCTATTCGATATTTTCGGTGCATTCGAAGGAATGCAGTTTGGTCTCCCTGGGTTTGAAAGTAAATTCATTGTAGCTTCTACAATGCCAAAACAACCAGTTATAATTACTGAATCTACCGAATTAGTTTTAAATCCTAAGGCGGTTGAGATTATCGAAGAGCGAATTCCTGAAGTAACTTATGAAGACATAGGCGGTTTGGATGAAGAAATTAAAAAGATTAGGGAAATGGTCGAGTTGCCTTTGAAACATCCTGAAATTTTCTCAAGACTAGGAATAGAGCCGCCAAAGGGCGTTTTGCTTTTTGGACCGCCTGGGACTGGCAAGACTTTACTAGCCAAGGCTGTAGCAACAGAAAGCGAGGCTAATTTTATTTTATTGAATGGGCCGGAGATTATGAGCAAGTTTTATGGAGAATCAGAAAAAAGAATAAGAGACTTGTTTGACCAGGCTGAAAAGAATGCTCCGTCAATCATATTTATTGACGAAATTGATGCCATTGCACCAAAGAGAGAAGAAAGCTTTGGAGAGGTAGAAAGGAGGGTTGTCTCTCAATTACTTACAATGATGGACGGCCTGAAATCGAGAGGTAGGGTTATTGTTATTGGTGCAACCAATATGCCCAATTCTATAGACCCTGCACTGAGGCGGCCGGGAAGGTTTGATAGAGAAATTAATATCGGCGTGCCAGACAAACAAGGCAGGTTATCTATATTGAAAATCCATACAAGAAACATGCCCCTAACCAAAGATGTTAATCTTGAAGAAATTGCGGCAATAACTCACGGTTTTGTTGGTGCTGACTTGGCGGCACTATGCAAAGAGGCGGCTATGAATGTTTTAAGAAAACTCTTGCCTGACTTAAAGCTCAAGGAAGACGGGCCGATTGATCATGGTTTGCTAGAAAAATTAAAAGTCACTGCTAAAGATTTCCGCGAGGCCTTGAAGTTTGTCCAGCCAAGCGCGATGCGCGAAGTTCTAGTGGAGTCGCCTAATGTCAAGTGGAGTGATGTTGGCGGATTGAAACATATTAAACAGGAACTGACCGAAGCGATTGAATGGCCTCTTAAATATCCAGGCGCATTCAAGCGCATAGGAATTAAGCCACCAAAGGGCGTTCTGTTGTACGGGCCTCCTGGGACTGGCAAGACTTTACTAGCCAAGGCTGTAGCAACAGAAAGCGAGGCTAATTTTATTCAAGTTAAAGGGCCTTCTTTATTGTCAATGTGGGTCGGCAAAAGCGAGGAAGGTGTGAGAAAAGTTTTCGAGCGAGCAAAACAAGTAGCACCTTGTATTGTATTCTTTGATGAGATTGATGCTTTGGCATCAACAAGAGGTCGCGAAATAGGGGACAATGTTACAGAACGTGTCTTAAATCAGTTGTTGGCGGAAATGGATGGGATTGAAGAACTTCATGATGTTGTTGTTGTTGGCGCGACAAACAGGCCTGATATGCTGGATTCCGCATTGTTGAGGCCAGGAAGATTTGATAGGATAATTGGGATTTATGCTCCTGACAAGACCGAGAGAGAAGAAATCTTTAAAGTCCATACAAAAAATATGCCTCTCGCCAAGGATGTTAATATTGAAATCATGGCTGAAAAAACCCAGGGCTGTAGTGGCGCGGACATTGAAGCAATATGCAAGGAAGCTGGAATGCTTGCTCTGAGAGAAAACATTAATGCAAAAGAAGTTAAAAAGAAACATTTTGATGCAGCGATGAAAAAAATTGGCGCGAGCATCAGTGAAGAGACTATAAAGCGTTACAAGGACATTGAAACACATTACTTGAGAAGTGCCCGAGCAGCTTTAGAAAATCATATGCATAGTTACACTGGATAAATATAAATACTTTATAGGATTATTTTTGATATGGTATTAGAAAAAATGCAGAATATTCGAGATATATTTTTATCCCGAAATTTACCAGATATTTATACAATAATAGCATCAACTCTAGGTATCGC
>JAIMAW010000062.1 GCA_023511755.1 Candidatus Pacearchaeota archaeon
TATTTAAAAAAGTCAATAGTTATCTTGCTAATTTTAGTTTTTTAGCCTTCTCAGCTACAGCATGGGAGACTGCCTGTGCAACTTTTTTGTTAAAAATGCTTGGTATAATATAGTCTTCATTGAGTTCTTCGTCCTTAATTATGTTAGCAATTGCATTGGCAGCGGCAAAAAATATTTCTTTATCAACACCCTTTGCTCTGACCTCAAGCAAGCCTTTGAATAATCCTGGAAAAGCAAGAACATTGTTTATTTGGTTTGGATAGTCAGACCTGCCAGTTGCCATGATTCTTACAAGGGGCATTGCAAGTTCAGGCGCAATTTCAGGGTCAGGATTTGCAAGAGCGAATACAACTTTGTCTTTTGCCATTTTTTCAATGTCCTCTGGTTTGAGAATGTTCGGAGCAGAAAGTCCTATAAAGACATCGGCGCCCTCAAGGACATCAGTGAGTTTTCCCTTGATTTTTCTGGGATTTGTTTTTTGGGCAAGTTCTGCTTTGTGTGAATCCATATCTTCTGTTCTTCCTTCGTATAAAGTACCTGCTCTGTCACAGACTGTTATATCTTTTATGCCATATTCAAGGAGCATATAAGCTGTAGCTGTGCCTGCAGCACCTGCTCCTGAGATTACAACTCGAAAATCTCTTATATCTCTTTTTAGAACTCTTCCAACATTTATTAGGGCTGCAAGAGTAACTATGGCTGTTCCGTGCTGGTCATCATGAATTACAGGAATATCAAGCTCTTCGCGGAGTCTTCTTTCTACTTCAAAACATCTGGGAGCAGCAATGTCTTCAAGATTTATACCACCAAAGGGAGTTGAAATTTTTTTTATAATGTTAACAAGTTCGTCTACATCTGTGGTTCTTACTGCTATTGGGAAAGCATCTACACCTCCGAACTCTTTAAAAAGCATACATTTTCCTTCCATCACAGGCATTGCTGCATCAGGTCCTATGTTTCCAAGACCTAAAACCGCTGTTCCATCAGTTATCACCGCCACGGTGTTTCCTTTTATGGTATAGCGATATACATGTTCGGAATTTTTATGAATATCAAGGCAGACTCTTGCTACGCCTGGTGTATAAACTCTTGAGAGGTCTTCTCTTCCCTTCACATTTATCTTGTTGTATATGCCAATTTTGCCTCCTTCATGGACAAGAAATGTCCTGTCCATGACTCTTAAAATTTTAACGCCCTCAATGTGTTTTAACGCCTTAATGATTTTCTTCTCATGTTCTTCATCTCTGGCATTTACAGTGATATCTCTTATAATTCTTCCTTTTTCAACTTTTACAATATCAATTGAGCCTAAATCTCCTCCTGCACCACTGATGGCTGAAGCAATTTTGGCAAACATTCCTATTCTGTTTTCAATCTCTACTCGTAGTGTTATGCTATAACTTGGACTTGGTACATATCCCATTTTTGTCCTCCTATGCTTGACATTGTGCTATAAATTATACAAAATAAAATAATTTTTGCAAATAAGGAGAGGGTGATGGAGATTAACAAGCACTATTTTGACACAGTTATTATCGGTTCCGGTCTTGCAGGATGCCGTGCAGCCATTGAATGTATTAATCACGGAACAGTTGGAGTGTTAAGCAAGCTTTATCCTACTCGTTCCCATTCTACAGCAGCACAAGGTGGTATTGGCGCTGCTCTTGGCAACGAAGAAGAAGATAGCCCCGAATGGCATACCTATGATACTGTGAAGGGAAGCGATTTTCTTGGTGATCAGGATGCCATTGAGATTATGTGCTACGATGCAATCCCTACGATTATTGAGCTTGAGCACATGGGAGTGCCTTTCTCCCGCACACCAGAGGGTAAGATTGCCCAGAGGAGATTCGGAGGTCATACACGGGAGTTTGGTAAAGCACCTGTTAGAAGGGCATGTTATTCTGCTGACAGAACTGGTCATGCAGTGCTTTTTGCTCTCTATGAACAGTGTCAGCTTAAAGGTGTGAGGTTTTTTCAGGAGTTTCAAGTGCTTGATATTGTCGTAGAAAACAACGCTGTTCAGGGCATAATTGCCGTTAACATAAAGGATGGCTCTCTTCATGTTTTTGAATCAAAGGCAGTGATAATAGCAAGCGGTGGATACGGAAAGGTCTTTAAGGTCACATCAAATGCCTATGCAAGCACAGGAGAATGTCTTAGCATGCTTTTTAGACAGTGACTGCCTCTTGAAGATATGGAGTTCTTTCAGTTCCATCCTACAGGGCTTTACGGGCTTGGAATACTGATTACAGAAGGTGCAAGAGGTGAGGGCGGAATTCTGATTAACGGTAAAGGTGAGAGATTTATGGAAAGATATGCCCCAACAATAAAAGACTTAGCCCCTCGTGATATGGTATCCCGTGCAATTCTAACTGAGATAAGAGAAGGAAGAGGTATTGATGGAAAAGACTATGTTTATCTTGACTTAAGGCATGTAGATAAAAAAATTCTTGAAGAGAGACTGCCGGAGATAACAACTTTTTGTAAAATATACATGGGAATTGACCCATCTGAATCACCTATTCCTGTTGTTCCAACTGCCCATTATGCAATGGGTGGCATTCCAACAGATAATGATGGCAGGGTTTTGAGAGACATAGATGGTTCAGTTGTGGAAGGGCTCTATGCTGCTGGTGAGTGCGCCTGTGTATCTGTTCATGGTGCAAACAGACTTGGTTGTAATTCTCTACTTGATACAGTTGTTTTTGGAAGAAGGGCTGGAAAAGCAGCAAGTTCCACTTTGAAGACTGCTACAAAAGGCAAGGTTAAAAAGGAAAGAATATCTCTCATTGCAGATTGTGTAGATATGATAAGAAGAAGCAATGGAAGAGAAACAGTAGCTTCAGTAAGAAGAGACCTGCAAACTGCTATGATGGATAAATGCTCTGTTTTTAGAAAAGAAGAAGAGCTTAAAGTTCTTCTTGATGAATTACAAGCATTAAAGGAAAGATACAAAGACATATCAATAACTGATAAATCAAACACATTCAATACAGACCTTCTTGAAGCAATTGAGCTTGGGCACATGTTAACTCTATCAGAGGTTATTGCCTCTTGCGCATTGCAGAGAACAGAAAGCAGAGGAGCTCATTGCAGAGAAGACTACCCCAAAAGAG
>JAIMAW010000063.1 GCA_023511755.1 Candidatus Pacearchaeota archaeon
GCCCATTTATAAACCTTTCTATTTGTTACCACAAATAAGTGACATAAATGATAAAAGTAGAAAAAATTTTTAAACACCCCCCTTAATATAAAAATCAAGAATAAAGTAACAATAAACCGATAAAAATGCCAGAACTAATAACCGAGTTAGGCCATTACGGAGAAAGCAAGATCCTTTTCGATTTTAGGGGCTATCTCAAAAACAAAAAAAGTAAGGAAATGATGGCAATAATCTGGGTGAATCGTACAGAAATTCCGATGACTTCTAAAATGCATAATCTTCGGGGGATATGCCTCGGTTATATAATCTACCCCTCTAAAGAAGACCTTAAAATAAACAACATAGGTGATTTCTATTTTTACGGCACATTCGATGATTTAGAGATAAATTACAATGGTAACTGCCCATTCAGAAATCTGGATCTCAAGGAATTTCGGGATAGACATATCCAAAAAACCCCGAAGGATTCTATTGGTTCCTTTTTTTATAAAATCCCTCTCAAGAAAATGGACTTGAACTGCAATAAAGCTAATTTAATTCCTATGATTTTTGAAAGACTTAAACAAAATATAAAAGAGAACTATAAGAACTATAGCAACTTAGAAAAAATTTCGCTCAAGAATTTCCCTGAAGAGAGGATCGCCCGAAGATTTGTTGGCTATCCTTTAGACTTTCAGGAAAATGCCAAGACAAGCGGACATCTTTATCAAATTAAGAGAAGGCAAAAATTTAAATGATACAGTTGAGAAACCCCTTCTTCAAAAATAAACTATTCAAGATTTATCAGGACGATACTTTAATTCAAAGTATAGTGGTATTACAGCAAAGAAAAGAGATTAATTTTTAACTAATCACAATGCTTGCATACCCGACAGCATTTCTATAGTCTTTAGCAATGTCGCCGCTAGTGTAATATTTCAGAAGTTCAGCTTTTTTTGCCCCCATGGACTTGCATGCCTCTATTGCCAACGTGATTGCGCCCGCTCCACAAATTGTCGTCTTCGTCGCCTCTTTATAAAATTCTTTGCCCCCGAGTCCTAGAATGTGATTGATCGCCTTTCTGTCTAGCTCTTTTAATTTTGTCCTTGCCTCGCTCGCTGGAAA
This sequence comes from Candidatus Pacearchaeota archaeon, assembly GCA_023511755.1. Classification (GTDB taxonomy): domain Archaea; phylum Nanobdellota; class Nanobdellia; order Pacearchaeales; family UBA284; genus DRVD01. Next base: position 1,105 of record JAIMAW010000063.1, read on the forward strand.
AGGCAGGAACCCATAGTTGGGCCCATAGTGCGTGAAGTCGCTCGAGGCCACGATACAAACTTTTTTCCCCTCTTCTTTGCAAACATTTGCTATTTTGCTGGCCACCTTCACTATCATTTCATAATCAAGAGTTGAGACAACAATTGGCACAATCTTGAAATCCTTCTTTGCTAGTTTGGAAATAAACTGCAGGAAAGGAAGCTGCACCTCGATGCTATGTTCATACTGGTGGGCTGTTTCATCTTTTTGTAATCCAAATAAGCTTGTTTCCTGCATTAGAGCGAAGTCCAACTCAGTGTCATTCTCAACCACGCCCAAGGGAGTTTTAAAATCTTCTGAACTTAAAGAGAAGAGCGCCTTGCCTTGGCCACTATGATTTGGGCCGAGAAGGATAAATGTATCAGGAAAAAGTTTCTTGTTTAGCTCTCCAAGCGCTTTATAGGCATGGCTCGCACAGGCCCCAGAATAAAAATAACCCGCATGCGGCACGATAATCCCATAAATCTTTGTATCCTTTAGAGGTATTCGGGGCATTCCTGCCCCAAGTTTATGCCTGAAACAAGATTCGATTTCCTTTTCAAGAGCTTCTTTTGTATCAGAATAAAATTGTCCAGCAACAATTGCCCGCCTCATTTTTGCCTTCTTTCACCTCTTTAAAAGATAGGGGGATTTAAAAAAGTTTATAAAACTAGTTAATATATTTTATTTATGCCGAAAACGGAGAAAAGAGAAAAAAGAGAGGAGAAAAAAACGGCGAGGATAGCTGTGGGGGTTGCAGACCATCACGTCTCGAGAAAAGTGATTGCGGTAGTAATAGCAGCAGCGTTAGTGATTCTTTCATTTTTGATAGTAAGGCCATACATCTCAGCCTTGCTCTTTGGGGCGGTTTTCGCTTTCATATTCTATACCCCTTACAAAAAACTTAACAGCGTAATTAAAAGACCAGGAGTAAGCGCAGCGATAATTTGCTTCCTTTTTATTGTGCTGCTTGCTGCAATTATCTACTTCACGGCACAGATAACCATGAGAGAGGCATTTAACTTATATATGTCCATCCAGCAACTCGATATCTTTGATATCATGAATAATATCCTAACCAAACTATTCCCTGACCAGCCAGAACTTGCGCGTCAAATTACTTTGACCATGCAGCAAGCGCTCGTGACATTGACAAACACATTTATTAAACAGGTCGGCCAGGTCCTTACAAGTGCCCCGCAGGTGATATTACAACTTTTCGTAACTTTCTTTGTCATGTTTTTCTTCCTGAAAGACGGGGAGAGCATTATCCAATACATAGATGAAATTCTCCCATTTAGCAATGAAGTTAATCAGAGGCTCGTTAAGAGGTCAAAGGAGGTAGCCTATGCCACAATCTATGGGCAAATTCTAATTGGTGTGATTCAGGGCATAGCTGCTGGCATAGGTTTCTACATCTTCAATGCCCCGTCACCATTGTTCTTTACTCTTATCGCAATTTTGTTGGCTATCCTTCCTTTCGTCGGTTCGTGGCTTGTGTGGGCTCCTCTGAGCATAGTGCTTATATCTTCGGGGAGCGTCATTAATGGTATCCTGTTGCTTGTTTATGGCATTATCGTAGTAGGCACGATAGATGACCTAGTCAGGCCGTTCATTATAGGGAAAAGAGCGAAAATCAACGCCCTCATAGTGTTAATAGGCATGTTGGGAGGCATGGCCTTCTTGGGGGTAGTAGGTCTTATCGTAGGCCCCATCATACTTGAGTATCTGTTTATTTTCATTGAGTTATATCGGACAGGCAAGATGAGGACAGCGTTTTAGGACAGCGAGGATTAAAGAAAAAGGAGGTAGTCGTGAAAATGTTAAAAGTTGATGAAGGGATAGTGATGAGCTACTGGTGCTTTGATGTTGGCAATGAAATCAAGATAGAGGAAATTGAGAAGGTGCTAGGCCAAACAGCTGAAAAGGTACTGTTAACTTATGAAAGGTTGACTCCCGAATATGTGCAGTACAAGACACCGCC
>JAIMAW010000064.1 GCA_023511755.1 Candidatus Pacearchaeota archaeon
ATTAATTACCATAGGGGAGCGAGTAGTCCCAGAAATTCATTTTCATTGGCTGGACCCAGTTGCGGCCATGGCTATTTCTTTATTCATAATTCGTGCTGCTTATAAATTGACTCTCCGTTCAGGCCGAGATCTTTTGGACATGAACCTTCCTGAGGAAGAAGAATGGATTCGAAATGAGCTATCAAGATTCCATCCCCCAATCCGTGGATTCCATCATTTACGTACCCGCAAGGCAGGCCATATGCGTTTTGTGGAATTGCATATTCTATTAGATAAGGATATGGCCTTGGAAGAATCTCATCGGATCAGCGAAAAAATTGCCTCAAAGATTCGCGAGAAATTTCCCAACACTCAAGTTATTGTGCATGAAGAACCCTGCGACGGCACCTGTTCTGAAAAATGCTTGCAAGGGTGTTTGGTAGGGGACGATGAGCGCTGGGATAGGAGAGATAAAAAATAATTATGAATTTAAAAAGAAATTTATTCTAAAGATAAGAATTTTAAATTCAGGGCCATTTATCCCCGATTATTTTACCCGGCCGGAGGTCTTGAGCGGGAAAAGGGCATGTTCACACTAAACATGCCCTCTTCTCGTCAAAATGGCTCCCCGAAGATAGGGCTATGCGAAACTTTAAGGATGTTGTGAAAGTGGAGGAAAATCTGTTAATATTTTCCTTGACTTTCTCCAATTTTCTCTTACAATATATACTATGATGAAAACATCTTCACCCAAACACGAAAGAGAATCTAAAATGAATAATGAAATAATGACCATCAAAGACCTCTCCTCTTATCTCAAAATCAACGAGAAGACCATCTATAAACTCGCAAAACTTGGTAAATTGCCAGGCGTCAAAATCGGCGGGACTATTTAAAGGTCAGGTTAATAGATTCCACGCTCAAGGCTTCCTTTTCGAATTCCCTTAGTTCAGTCTCCTTAAAAACATCCTTCTCGACAATATCTACAAATACAACATAGATTCTTGAAAATTCTTTCCCTGGCATTCTTCTCAAAATTCTACCCATTCTCTGAATCCACTGCCTTACACTAGTTGTTCCAGCAACTATAATACCTGTATTTGATTCTGGGACATCAAAGCCTTCGTCAAGGGCTCGGCAGGAAATAAGAATGTTAATACTTCCCTTTCTGTAATTGGAGAGATTATCCAGCCTTTGATCAAAGGGCATATTAGCATGATATATTCCTACTTTAAAGTCCTTTCCCTTAAGATATTCATATATCTTTTCCGCTACCTCAATTCTTTCATGGAAGATTAAGACTCTTTCATCCCTTAGATTTTCATTAGAAATAAGCCATTTTAAAGCCTCAAGTTTGGATTTTGATGTGTGAATAATCCCTTTCCGCACATTCAGCAAAGAAGTATATCGTGCGATTACACTATCCTGGGTCTTCTCGTATAAGGAACCCAATTTCTTGAAAAATTCAGAAGGGTTCGTTCCTTCTAATTCAGGGTACCTTGAAAATAATATTCTACTTAATTTGCTTATTTGGTCTGTATATTCTTCATACTGGCAATACTCTTGTTCTGTTAGTTTTACTTTCATTCTTAGCAGTTTGTAAGGTGGAATGATGCCGTCTCTCAAAGCATCATTGTATGAATAGGTGTAAATTATCTTTCCTAAATTCGGAACGATTTTCTCTTCAAAGCCAAGATCCCCGTATCTCTCTGGAGTAGCAGAAAGACCAAGCGTATAAGAGTATTTCACTTGAAAGATTTTTGCATTTTCTTTACTGCCGTAGCGATGGCATTCATCGGCAATTAGAAAAGTGTCATTACCGGAAAGACAGTTCCGATAATGTTCTGTAATATAATCTCTGGCTGAATTTACAACATAAAGGAAGATGGTCTTGCTATCCAGTTCTTCTTTTTTCTGCCCATAAAAAATGCCGATATTTTCTCTCGGTATATGTAATTTATCCGCAAGACCCACAAGCCACTGGTCAAGAAGAGCAGAGGTAGGGACGATGATTATTGTCTTGAGGCCGCCATCTTTGTAAGCGGCTGAATTATAAAGGTCTGAGATTATGGAGAATGCAAAGACAGTTTTCCCTGCTCCTGTTACTACCTTAACAATTCCCCTTCCATTGTTCTCCCACCAGAGTTTTTTCGCTTCTTTCTGCCATCTGTAAAGTTCTACACTGAGTTTATATGGCTCGTATTGAACAGTCTCTGTAAGATAATTTTGCCTAACCTTCTCGCATACTGGACAATCTATATCCTCACAGGTTTTGTCAAAATCCTTAATTTGAGCCAAACGCTGAAGTGATTTTTCTAAAATAGGATAAAGTGAATGAGGGATTTGTTTACCTTTGGTTAGATGCCAACCAGATTTTTCTAGAGCATCTATAAGATGTTTTTCTATGCCGAAAACCTTTGCCCTTCTTGCAAGATGATGAAGGTGCCAGCTCTGCCATTCTTCTTTCATGATTGCAAATTAAGCGGTGCATGGAAATGTTTTAAATCCAGACGTTTGACCCTGCCTATTACAGGATATAAATGGAATTCCTCATTTTTATAAACTACCCTTGGTCTTTCATCACTTTCTACAACTTTTATATCACCTTCTATTACGAATTGAATTATATAACTTCCAGCAACAAGGTGGTTGGCATTATCCAGGAGAATATTTCTTATATATTTTGCTATCTCATCTCTGTCTTTTGCATAATACAAAAGACTATCAAGCCCATAAACAGCAAAATCACGAGGAAATTTCTTTCCATTACTCAAGTCTTTGAGAAACTGAATAATGCTTGTTTTTTCTTTAAAGATATCTGGATTACTCTTGTTAATGATGTTAAAGCCTATATTCATTTTTACCACCTGTCTTTTATTAACTTCATTATGTCAGTGTAAGTTTTACCATTTTCAACTTCATTTAGATATTCAAGTGCCTTGAAGACCCTCTCATTCTTCCACAAGC
>JAIMAW010000007.1 GCA_023511755.1 Candidatus Pacearchaeota archaeon
GTGGAAGCCTTATGCACATTGCTGTTTTTTCATGAAAAGAGATATTCATTACAAGATAGGGGGCTTTGACGAAAGGCTTTTCTTTGGGGAGGATTCGGAGTATGTTGAAAGGGCTGTGAAAAAAGCCAGGGCAAGATTCGGAATTTTGAGATGTGGCAAGTTTATTATTTCTGCAAGGGGCTTCAAAAAATACGGGAGACTTGCCCACACGCTCGCATTCATTTATTTGAATCTATACAGGCTCGTTGGTCGCGAAAGAAGAAGGAAGGGAGAATCAACTAGTGAACTTTACGAAAAATTCAAGAAAATGACAGAGCCCCAGGAAGTTGGAAAGGCCTTGAGCAGAGGCATTATAAAAGTGGCGGAATATCACAGAACACTCAAAGTTACAGAGAACACGCCGAATTACTTGCTCTATCAACCACACTATCCCTTGAAAGAAAAGAGATAAATAAAAAGAAGTAAGCAGGAGCAAGGCAACAGAATTACAGCGGCGGCACTTCATACGGATTGATTACTGCAGTACATGCATTGGCATTCGGCCTGCCGCCAGGATAATTGTTCCAGTCATCAACGCACTTGATATAGTACAAGTTCTCGAGAGACCAGTAAGCAGCATGCACTGGCTCGAGGGTTCCGGTCATTGCATTACCATCACTGAAATTGTAATTGCATTTAATCGTGTCGCTTGTCCCATAGACACAGGTAGAGTTGTCGTCTGTCTCAATAATCAAATAATCTCCAACGCTTGTGTCGTGATACATCCTCATGATTACCGGAGCATCCTCATCAAGCAGAGTGTAGAACCGAGTATAGTTCGTCGCCTCGATATGCCACTTGTCCCGGCATCTGGCCCATAAAGTGTGCTGCATGCCTGTCTTCGAGGCATTTAGAGTTTCGTTGTGCCTGCCTTCATGCAATGTAGCCATCAGCTCGTCGATGAACTGCATCTCATCCCACGCCGGCGGCGTCTTTGGGCCAGAGCCTACGTATGTCTTGTATCTGCACTGCGTCTCGCGGGGCTCGCTCGTCACGACAATCTCGGGCAGCCTGTCGTAAGTCCTCTCGTCCATCTCGGGCTTTAGCACAGTAATGTTATAGCCGGGCATCGTAATGAAGCCGTAAGACAGGGTGTCTTCCTCTATCATTATGTTCTTTGCCGTGTCCTCGCACCTTATCATGAACCTGAAGAACTTTGTAGTGTTGTAAAGCCCCATTTCATCGAGCTGAGACTGCATCTCAGGAGGCATGCCACTAAAGTTGAGCTCTTCATAGCCCCTTGTCAGGTTGAGCAGCAGCTCGCAGTGTGTGCACCGGGCCATGGTCAAGTGAGTGCAATTGCCCGGATAGCACTTGCCCAGCATTACGCTCGAGTTCTCGTTGGGCCTCTCGCTGAAGTATTTCATTTGTGTATAGTTTAGAGTATAATTCATTGTCTTGTCGCTGTATTTGCAGTTGCCGAGCTCATCGAGCCAGAAGCTTGCGGTTATGTTCCCGAGGTCGCCTCTAATAACAGCATTGTTGGATGGGTCAATGTAGACAATCTCGGGCGGCAACTGGTCTGGCTTCTTGGCCAATTTGAACTGAACATAATTCTGGTCATAGCCTGCTTCGTGCTCAGAGCCACAGGCATTCTTGCACTTAATGAAAATCTTGTGCTCCTCGCCACGAGCAACAGTGCCCGGAAGCTCAACAACAGCATACTGCCAGTCTGCGCTGCCGCCGGGCAAGGTTGGATAGTAATTCTCCTCGAAATCAGTCATGCCAGAGAAGTTCGCGCCGCGGGTGTCAAGAACCCAGCGACACTGGGCCGGCTGGTCAGTTGTCAAATTAATGACAATACTCTTGGTGTTGAAAGGAATCTCTCCCAGGTCAGTCCTTATGTTCCTGTCGCCTATCTCCGCGTCCATTGAGCCGTTGAGAGTGCCGTCAATGTACCATTCAATCCTGCCGTCTGTCATCCCGACCAAACCCTTTTCTTCGCATTTGCCCGCTATGCACTTGTAGCTACCTGCTTTTTCTGTTGGCACAGCTATGCAATTGCCGAGAATCTCGCAGCGCTCTTTGGTGCATATTCTGTAAGGGTCTTCCATGCAGCTTAAGCAAGCCCTCTCTTGTTCATCCTCGCTCAGGCCCATAATGGGCTTTTCAGGCTTGCAAGTGCCATAACGCTTATCTCCGCCCTGGAATGTCAAGACACTCGCCCAAATACCTCCCCAGGCAAGAGATATGTAATTGAAAATGCATTCTGTCAGCGTGATGCTGACATTGTAAGCCCATTTGTTTGGCTTGCCTGCACTATCGTTGCCTACTACTTCTAATTTCACGCCCTTGTCAATCAATTTTTTTGCGTCCTCCTCCTTTGTTATTGTCTTTTTTGCGACGCCGCCGTGGAAGATGCAGAGGTCAAGCCTTCCGAGCAGACCTGGCGGTGGAGGGGTTTCTTGCGACTCGCCTCTCTGAACAAGTTCACAACAAACCTCGCCCTCTCGCTTGTCTGTCACATTTGTCTTGATTGTATTTTGCTTGCAATCAACCTGCTGGTAGTCCTTCTTGACCCAGCCATAACCCGGAAAAGAAGTGCATTTTTCAAAATAACAACAGCCTTTTTCTAATTTATCCCCGCATTCTGTTGCATCTTTGTATTCCCCGCCTTCTTGCTCGCACTGATCTTTTGTCATACATTCCATTACATACCCTTGTCGTGTGGATGCATCTGCGAGTTGAATATTCCCTTGATCGCGCTGAGCAAGACTTGTTTGAGCTTGAGCAGTCGTACATAAAAAGGTGGCTGTTAAAACTACAATCATGAAAAACATTAGTACTATAACTTTATTTTTCCCTTTCATTTTTTCATTTTCCTCTCGCTTTTCCTCTCATTTTAATTATCCTCGACATTCTTTTTGGCCTCCTTAACCTCCGGCGCCTCCGAAGCCACCCGCGGCTGATTGTATCATCGGGCCTATTGCTCCCTTGACAATCTGGCCATATACTAGGTCTATTGCGAGCCATTTAAGCACGCCGACTGATGTGCCAAGAGTATAGGTGCCAAACCTATCGCCGATGCAATTGAAAAAGTTGCGGTTTCTTGGCTCGTAGCATGCTTGGTCTGCGCACACCCCTGCTGGACAGTTTAGCGGGCAGTAAACCAATGTCGTCAAAGCACAATCTGGGACTATCAACGGAGTCCTTTCAGCCCAGGAAAGGCCTGCGAACAACAGAGGCCATGTCCATATCATTCTCCCTCCGGCTCCGTAGAATTGGCAATCTCCCTTGCTGTAGCACTCTGCCCTTGTGCATAAGTTCCACAAGCTGTCGCCGCCTCCGCCGCACTCGCTGCATTTGCTCGAGGCTGCGCCTGGCGGGTATTTGGGATCGCAGGAGCCCACAGGAGCCGAACCTACTACAGGAACAGCGCTGCTGCCTAAAATGTCGCTATGATAAATACAATCGCCATAATCGCCTGACTCGCACTTTTCTTTAGTGCAATAATCTCCAATGCCTGCAAACACAGAGCCGCCTGGGAGGCCGTATGTAGGGCCGAAAAAGTCGCCAACTAGATTCCTTGGGCCTGAGAGAGCGCCAGATGCCTTGCCACACTCGCTGCAATTTTCCCATCTGTTCTCCTTGACTGTGCCGTGGATCAAGGCAGGAGCCTCGCCGGCCTTATCGCAAAGTTTCTCCCTGTCTGTTCCAAGGGTTTCGATGTCTATCTTTCCGAAGCTACAATGCAGAATTTGATTCTGCAAGCCAGTGCTTCTTTCCCACATATCGCTGTCGCCGTAATGGGTGTAAAAATTATAGCATATTGAGGTGCCTGTAAGCAGAACAGAGCCCTCTGCTGACTTGTCTCTAGTAACCCTTGGTGATTTGTCTCCGAGCACTTGGCTGCCAAGGGAGCCTTCGATTGTGCACCTCGTGTCTTGGCATTTAGCCTTGCCTGTTATCGCGTCTTTTGTGCACATCGCTTCGGGATAATGGCAATCGCCACTCTTGCCTGTGTCCGGGTCGCTCCATATTTCTTCCTGGTTTCCTTGCGAATCGAACCAGTGCACGTTAGTTTCGGTTCCGGGTAGCTTGCCGCAGTCTGAATAAAAATGACTTGTCAAGGCGCATTGTGTCACGTCTCTGCAGAACAGTCCGCCTTGCAATGGAACAAAGTTTCCTTCTGTGCACTCCTGCCTCGTGCCGTATTTGCATGCTCCTGCGCCCAAGACACAGCATCCTAGGTCAACTGGCGAGCCTGTTTTTTTGCACTCTATCTCGCTTATTATTCCTTCCTTGAATTCCATCATACCTAGGTCATAGCCCAATGCTTGAGTAAGATTTTCGCATTGCCGCCTTTGCAGAACTTCTGCCTTTACGCCCTTGGCAATAATGCAGCATCCCGGCTGGCATTGAGGTATTGATTCCAGGGGCAGAGCCTCTGGAACGCCTCCGAAAGCGCGGCATTCTGAGGCTGGCTTATTTCTTAGACATGCTTCTGACTTGCTCCTTGGAATGCAGGTTTGTGGCTTGCACTCTTCTATATTTGAGCAATCATAAGGTGGGCCAGTATAAAACCTTGAAGGACATTCAGCTCTTGTTGTTATTACACACTGCTGGCCTTTCCCTGTGTCAAGACAACAGCCCTCTTGTTCCTGGGCCGCTACGAATGCCGTTATAAATAGCATCAGTACTAAGAATGTCGCTAATGCAAAAAATAACGCCAATAATTTTTTCATTTTTTTCGTGTTTTTTGTTTCTCTTTTTTGCTTTTATTTTTCTTTTGTTTTTTGCTCTTTGTTTTTTAACTTCGGTCTATCGCGAAATTGAACTTGTAAGGCCTTTCGCCTTGCCTGTATGGCACGCTTTCTAGGAGAAAGACAATCTGGTGCTCGTTTATGCTTCTGGCATCCCTGCTGATATAATGAAGCCTATGTGGATTGTTCCAAGTATCCTCGTCCCATTCGATGCCTTCGTATTTGCAATCAACTCTCGTTTCACAGTCAACAACCTTGTTGGCTGTCTGCCACATGTAGCCGAGAGGCATTAACAGGGTAACGGGCTTCTGGTTTATTGTCTGCTTTGCCTCGGCTCGTGCGGTCTGCTTGCTTATCGTGATTGGCCAGTCGACATTGAGGATTATAGCATCGTAATATATTAGGGCACTGATTTTCCTCTCGCCTGGCTCGACATTCATGACTCGCTTGAATGCCGCAAAATTGTTGAGGCACTTGTCGATTTCTTGGTTGCCCTCGCTGCTTAGAAAGATTTGGTAGTTGTTTTCTATCTGTGTTAGGCTAGGGAGCTTATTTATCCGTTGTTTTGCAGCGTCCTTGAACATGACAACAACATAATCGTTGCCGCCGAAATACAAAAAGTTGAGGCCCGTGGTGTCGTAATAGCCTGCTCGTTCGCCGATTTCCTCAAATGCAGGGTAGCTTGTCTTGTAGATACACTCTGCAACCGCATCTCGCAATGGCTCGGCCTGGCTTGCTAGAAAGGATTCTGCCTGCTGCTGGGACATGAAAAAGCCTGAAATGCTGGGCCAGAAAAAGATTGTCAGTGCTGCGATAGCCACAACCACTGCAGCTATGATAATGAACAAGGTCACCTGGGCTTTTTTGCCTCTTTTGAACATGTTATTATGATAGATTTGACATTTATAAAGTTTATTCTGTTCTCGTTATTTTTGCCCTTTGTCGCATGTTTTCTTACTTCTCTTTTTTCTCTTTTTTTCTGCTGCTCACTCTTCCTCGACCCTCGGAGCAAGAATAAAGCTCAGCTCAATTCCTGATTCGCTGATAAAATCAAACTTCGCAGGATAGTCATTAGAAAAATTCACCGCAACCTTGTCAGAAAGCCTTGAGGCTTTTGCGAATTTGAGCAAGTAGTCCAGGCTGTACTTGGCCCTTGCGCTCTCCTTGACAAAAATTTTTACCTCATCACTGTTGAACTCTGTCTTAGCGCTATTCAGGGTGCCTTTTGCCTCGATGATGAAAAGGTTCTCTGAAGCGCTCAGGGAGCATGAATCTGCGACAATTGAGGCATCGTTTATTGATTCTTCGAAACTTGCTGAGTCAAGCTCGACTTTTGCTGTAAAATTAAGGCTCGGAATCTGCTTCTCCTCTGCCTCGATGTTGATTAACGCGAGACTGAATGCCCGTTTTGATTTTTCTGTAATCTTTAGCTTAAGGGTATTGTCTTGCTTTTCTATGACAAGACTGGAGCCAGAAGAAGCTCGCCTCAAGACTTGTTTTAAGTCCTCGAGATTAATGCCAATTTCCTCGTCCCTTTCTATATCGAACTGCGAGAATACTTTCGAAGGTATTTTCAATGATACGAGGGCGACGTTTGCAGGATCGATAGCTGTTATCTCAAAGCCTCTCTTGTTCACTTTTGCCTTGACCTCTAAAACGAGCTCGCTGAGCAGCGAGATACTGTCTGTCAGAAGTTTAGGATTATCGAGCTTGAGCAACATGATAAAACTTAGCCTCAGAAGTTTTTAAAGTTTGTTGTGCTCTTTGTTTTGGTTTGTTTTTGTTGGTTTGTTGCTTTGTTTGTTGCCTCTTTTCACGAATAACTATTTAAATTTTCTTTTGTTTTGTGTGGCATGGAAAAAGCAGAAAGGCTGAGGAGGCTTGCTTATAGTTACTACTCGAGGCGGGACATTCAGGCAGCTCTGGCTGAACAAGCGCAGAGCAAGGAAGTAGTCCCTTTTTATTTTGACACGTTTGGCAAGAGGCCGGATACTATTGAGTATCCGCAGGATGTTGCTAACCTGGCAGCAAAAGGCGCCACGAGCTTCCATTGCTCTGAAGAGCTGTGGAATGAGCCTCTTGAGCTCAGTACTGAACTAAGGCCAGAGCAATTGAACAGGATGAGAATCGGGTGGGACTTGATCCTTGACATCGACTGCAAGTTCTTGGAATACAGCAAAGTTGCTGCCTGGCTGCTTTGTGAGGCCTTGTATTTCCATGGCGTCAGGAACTTTGGAGTCAAGTTCAGTGGAGGGAGCGGTTTCCATATAGGCCTCAAGTTCAGGGCGTTTCCTTCAGAGGTCAATAATGTCAAGACGAAAGATTTTTTTCCGGAGGGGCCAAGACTCATTGCAGCATATCTGAAAGATATGATCTCTGCTGACCTGGGCAAAAGAATTTTGGAGCTGAGCAGCCTGAGAGATATTGCTAATGCAACTGGAAAGCCTGTCGAGGTTTTAATGAGTCAGGGAAGATTTAACCCTTTTAGTATTCTAGAGATAGATACTATATTGATTGCCCCGAGGCACCTCTACAGGATGGCTTACTCGCTACATGAGAGAACTGGCTTGGCGAGCATCGTGATAAAGCCAGAACAGATTAAGGCCTTCCATCCTGGATGGGCGAAGCCTGAGAGAGTTTTCGCAAAGCCGTTCATGCCAGAGCCCGAGCATGAAGAGGCAAAAGAGCTGCTTGTACAGGCAATCGACTGGAAAGCGAGGAAAGAGGCTGCGAGAGAAAAAGAGGAAATCAAGGAAAAGAAAAAAATCGTGTCTAAAATCAAAATAGAAAAGCTAAACGAAGAAATGTTCCCACCTTGTTTGAAGCTGATACTACAGGGGATGAAACAGGACGGCAGGAAGCGGGCGGTGTTTGTACTAATCAATTTTTTCAGGGCGCTCGGATTGAGCTTAGAAGAAATTGACGCAAAGCTAAGGGAGTGGAACAAACTGAATTACAGGCCATTGAAAGAAAATTATATAGCCACTCAACTAAATTGGTTCAAAAAACAAGACCCGAAGCTGCCTCCGAATTGTGGCTTGAATGCTTATTATCTTGACCTGGGGGTTTGCCAGCCGGATTTCATCTGCAAGAAGATAAAGAACCCTGTAAATTATGTTTTGAGAAAAACAAGTATCGCGCAGATGCAAAATTCAGAAAAAGGGAAAAAAGATTATGAGTTCAAAAAAAGAAGGCGGAGAAAGACGGCGAGGGCAGATAAATCGAAAGTATTTTAAATGCACGCGATTTATGGATGTTATGGAAAAAAAGAGCGTAGTTTTTTGTTTGTTAGCTACACTACTTGCCTCAACAATAATATTCTCAATTATTGCATTTGCCCTGGCGCAGGAGCAGACAGAAGAGCAAAAAGTCGCGAAGGCTTATAATTGGCTTATCAGCAAAGTCCGGGGCAAATGGCAGGACTTGAACATCAAGCAGCATGTTTTTTCTTTGTTGGCGTTGTCATGCAACTCGACTTATGCAGACCCTGGCAGGAATTCCTTGAATTCCAAGGCTTATATTGCTCCGGACATCAAGTGCTGGGGCCAGAGCAAGAAGCCGAATTCGCCAAGCGAGTGCTTGTTGACAGAGACCGCGCTTGCCAAGATGGCTCTCGACGAGTTTGACGAGAACACTACAAAAGTGAAAAATTGGATACTAAGGCAGAACATGACCCAAACCCAAGGTATTGATTGGTACCTGCAGATAGACGTAGAGCGGGGCCACAATGCCACTTGCTCTGTGATTTACGGTGGCTACGATGAGAAGTTAGTGTTCGGAATCAACAAGGATAAGAAAGTTATGCTACTGAACTCGAGTGAGTGCTTCAAGAGCGTGTACCAGAATTATTGGTTTGTAATCGAGAAGACGCCGGCATGCTATAAATATGTGTACAATATAAAATGCTGGAGCGATACAGAAGTTTACAGGGCCTCTCTGCTTTACAAGAAGACAGGCAGCGATATATGGCATGTCTCGAGTGAAACAAAAAGCGGCAAGCCCGGAGTGCCTGGCTCGGGCAATATTGAAGACCAGCCGCAACCATTGGAATTGAGGGTCCCCTCATACTGTCTTGCCAACCCTCTTAACATCGGATATTGCGATTATGAAGGCACGGCGTGGAGCGCTTATGCATTATCGAGGCAGGGCGACAAGACAAACGCAAACCTCTTCGTTCCTTATCTTGTTGTCTTTGCCGAGGAGAATATACAATATTTCCCTGAATCTTTCCTTTACCCTTTAACAACCCAAACGAGATACTCTGATTCAATTATAGCTGCACAAAAAATTGTTGGCTTGGACAAGGGATATTGGCTTATACAGCCCATTATTTACGGTAGGGTTTATGACACTAGTCATGCGGGCTTAGCCCTTGGAGCGACATCTATGGATGCAATCAATAAGGCAAAAAAATATCTGATAGGAAACCAGGAGACTAACGGCGACCTTGTGGCGAGCGCTTATGGCGAGGCAGGAAAGGACGCTGTCCGCGACACCGCATTTACATTATGGGTCTTCTGGCCTTACTTGTGTCCCGGAGCAGGAGGATCTAGCCGAGCTTGCGAAGACCAGGGGCCATTATACAGATGCACTGACAATGTCACTTGCATGCCTGACGAAGTCCCGGTAGAGTTTGAATGTGCTTTTGACGAGATTTGCTGCAAGTTTATAGGTGGCGGCGAGGTCGGGTGTACTGATGCTGGGGGAATGTGCAAGGAGACCTGCAATATCGAAACTGAATTTGAAAGATGGGATATATTCTGCCCTGGACTAGATGACAAATGCTGTAAGGCGTACGAGGATGCTAATTGCGACGAGGCTGGAGGCGAACTCTGTGGCTTTGAGGAGGAATGCTCTGGAACAGAAGTTTATACTCTTGATGGAGATTGCTGCCTTGGCTCTTGTATTCCATTAGGTGCCTCTGACCAAAACTGCATTGACATTGGGATTGAGTGCGATAGCGATGAGATTTGTATAAACAAGATTACATGGAGTCCTGTTAATTTTGTCATAACCAAGGATACTGATTTCTGTTGCGTTGGCTCGAATGTGAAATGTGTACAGGACAAAAGCTGTAGCGAGATTAATGGCCAGGAGTGTGATATCGGGGAGGATTGTGTGGGCGGCACAGTAAAAGAGACAAATGATGTCAAGAGCTGCTGCACTGGGACTTGCCTTGGGACTTGTTCGAGCCAGGGAGGCACTATTTGTATCGGAGATGAAGAATGCAGTAGGGCTTATATCGAAGCAAGCGACACTACACGATGCTGTCCTGCGGGAGCAAAATGCAAAAAACCCGCTGGATTATGGTGGATATGGATTATCATAATTATAATTGTCCTCGCTGGTGCTGGAGCTTTGTACTATTTCAAGTTCAGGAAGCCCGGGACAGGCGCTCCGAAGGAAAAACCCGAATTGTTCCCTTCAACTTGGACAATACCCCCCAAGAGACCGACGGCACCCATGACAACAGGTCCTTCACAGACGCCAACGACACGACCCGCAATAGTGCCAAGAATCGGGCCCAGACTAATGGTAAGGCCAATGGCAAAAGCTCCTGTACCAAGCCAACCAAGGCCGATGCCTTCCAAAATGCCCGCCGGGACGCCAACAGCAACTATAACAAAAGCAAAGGAGACTACAACAAAAGAAAAATCCGAGTCCGAGCTAGAGAAAACTCTGAAAAAACTGAAGAAAATAACAAAGAAATAGAGGGATAGAAAAGTAAAAATTTATTAACTCTCTTCTTTTTAGTAAATAATTAGTACAAAAAGAATTTGATGTGCAAAATGAGGTGTAAAACCCGCAGAAAGCGTCTGTTTTTTGTTTCGTTTATTTTGATCGCTCTTATCCTCTGTGTCTTCTGGAATATTCTCTACAGTTCAAATGCAGAGGCTGCAGAATGCATAGCACTGAAGTTGGCAAAAACAGAGTATTTGCCAAAAGAAACAGCACAGGTAGAAATTGATGCTAATGTTATGCGTGATGTTCTGGCAAGTGATATCTTCTTGTACAGGGGTACCACGCTCTTGCCCACTACTTTCTTCACATCGAAGGTAACGGACACTAAGTTTTTTCTGTGGTTCGACCTGGCCCCTGAGCCAGGCGAGTACAGTTTGAGAGTTAGGGGATATTGTAAAGACGGGAACCTGTACGTTGCAAACATACCTATACCTGTCAGAAAAAGTGTGGGAGCCATGTATGACTCGCTCAGAACCAAGGTAGAGGGAAAGTGGCGAATGTTATCTTTAGAAGAGCACATTCTTTCAGCAGGCGCCTTGTCATATGTGCTGCATAGGGACTCATTGGATGAATTCAGAAATAGAAGCGATTCTTGCATACACAAGGAATGCAACACAAAACTCAACGCATTAACGCTAATTTCGTTTAAGGATAGCGTGATAAGGCAGCAGATGCAAGATGCTCTTGAAGCTTCCCAAAATTATGTAAAAGGAAATTGGAAATTAAAAATTTATTCAGTAGAGCCTCAAAAATGCAACTTAACGCTGAATGAGACAATTACCTTGGATATAGACGAGGGAGAAAACTCTTTTGATTTAAGCTTGAACCCATCAGCAGAACCCGAGATTAAGGTGGCGCTTGGGTGCGAGGAGAGCGTGAGTGCAAAGATAGTTAATTCATATGGAAAGTATAACAGGACATTTGAGAGGGCCGGCAGAACTTTACAGTTTTTGATAAACAACAAAGGATGTTGGGGCGCGGGAATAAGAACTGAATGCAACAATGACGCGACAGCCTATACTTTGTTATCTCTGGCAATTGCAGATGCAATAGACCTTAATGGTAGCCATGCAGCCGCAGTTGATTGGCTGAGGAGTAATGCGGCAACTGTTGAAGACAGAATTATTATCTACTATATCACCAGAAACGCTTCACTGCTAACGGAAATACTAAATTTACAGATGCCAGAGGGGTGGTGGCCTAGAGATACAAGAAATTATGAACCGAGTATCGGGGCAACAAGTCTTGCTATTTTCGCTCTGAAAGACTCAGATAACGGCGCGGCCCATGTGGCTGTAGAAAGAGCAAGGCGATGGTTAAGGGATAAAAGTGCTAGCGGATTAAGCCTCAGAGATGAAGCGTTTGTGTTATCTTTTGCATTTGGTGACAAGAACATCGAGCCGATACTCGCGCTCTGGCCAGGACTGGTTAAAGTGGACAGCGGGAAGCAGTTTGATTTAATTCTGGTAAATAATGGGCCTCTCGAGACGAACGTAAGTGCTACCTTGATGAATTCTACGGCCCTTGTCGCCTTGCCTGTCAATGGCATAAAGAGAGTGCAGTTCAATGTGCCCCTTGTGACGACAACAGACGGCAGAACGATTTCCGAGACTCTTGCTCTGAGTTACAGAACAAAAATTTCTGATGCCTCTTATTCCTATGCTGTGCCCGTACTGATATTCACGAGAAAATCTATCGAGGAAAGTGTTGAGGGGGAGATAAATGCCAGTGAGCAGGAGATAAATGAATCTGAACAGAAAGAAATTATAAATAAAACAGAAGAGCTAAAAAACAAAACTGCAAATATCACCGAGAGCTTAATCAAAAAAAGGTTCCGTTTCATCGAGAAGAACATCACAAAAAAAGTCAATTTAGCCGACGGGCCATTTGTTGTGGCTCTTACTATAGAAAACAAACTTGACGAGGATGTCGAAGATGTCTTGATAACAAGAAGCTCAAGCCTTATCGGGGTACTTGACAGAGTAGAGCCTAGTTTTATAGATGTTATCCCGAAAGGGCATTTCGAAGAAATTACTCTTTATTTTGCACCGACCATGCCCCGGGGCTATTCTGGAGAAATTAACGCCACAGCAACATACCGTGGAGAGAAGGTAGCTATAACAATTCCGGTTGTAATAAATGTGTCTGGAACGGCGGCTGAATTAAAAAATTGTTCGGAAATGGGCGGCAAAATATGCAAGGACGAGGATAATATGGTATGCGACCCGACGAAAGGGAACAAAACAGATGCTGGCGACACATACGCTTGCTGTATCCCTGCCGATGCCTGCAAACGAAAGCAGGAAACCGGCAGACTTATCGGGGTGATAATTGTGATCGTGATAGTCCTTATCCTAATAGGCGTGCTTTTTTTCCTAAAGAAAAAATCTAGAAAAGAGATGACAGAGTTCCTGGAAGAGGCTTCAA
Organism: Candidatus Pacearchaeota archaeon; assembly: GCA_023511755.1. Taxonomy (GTDB): domain Archaea; phylum Nanobdellota; class Nanobdellia; order Pacearchaeales; family UBA284; genus DRVD01. The sequence continues at coordinate 12,912 of JAIMAW010000007.1, forward strand.
AAAGCTACGAGAGAAAATTCCAGAGGCCCGCCATGCTAAAAAAGGAAATGTAATTTCGAGAAAGGATTTGCTTATTTACCTGTTTCTTCTTTTCCTTTTTGTTTCCCCATTTCTTCAGAAAGCTTTTTGAGGAGAATGTCTCGCTCTATTTTCAGCCGTTTCGACAAAAGGTCATACTGATGAAGCCTTGTTGCCAAATCGTTAATCAGGGCGTTAGCATCCTCTACTTTAAAATTCAAACTTGTTGGCTCTGTTATTTCGATCGAAGCAGGCATGTAATCAAAAATAAGTTCAATCAGGCGAGAAAAACTTTGGACTACTAGCTCTACCTCTGCAAAACATGTGAAAACTTTTTCTGTTTTCTCTACTGCTCTGGGCTTGTGTATGTTTTTTCCAATAATTTCTAAATTTTTTTCTTCCCCTAACTTGCTCACTAACAGTTCTATCGCCTTTTCCACATGCTCAGCAGGTTTGCCCAATACTTCGAATATCAGATGGGCATGAAGCCATCCTTTGGCAATCTTCTCCTTTACGTCTTTTTTTGACATTTAAATGCTCACACCTATGCCTTTCTTAGTAAGTCCCTTTTTTAAATCTTCTTGATGTTTAAATTTTATTGATGATAAGATAAATCGCAAGTAGCATAGCGATTGAGGTTAGCACATACGGAAGAGTTTTTGTGAGCCAAGAGCTCTCCGATGCAGCATATGTTCGCGAGTAGTAAGAGGATCGATAGCTGGCCGTTCCTTGTGCATGTGCTTCCTCCCTTATCCCCTCTTGTTTATTTTCGAGTTGATTTCTATTGCCAACATCGAGAAAAATACTGTAAGTAAATTCCTTTGGTGTTTTCAAATCTTCTTGCAAAACTTTTATCTTCAATTTATAATCACCGGGTTCAGCACCGGATTCTTCATAAATGATGTTTTCAAGTACTGCTTCTGAAAAAGAGCCTTGTTTTACCTCTATTATTTTTGCATTGGCTTCTCTATTGTCCTCTTTGCACGAATAACACTTGCTCCCTCTATAGACATAACTCCAAACCATAAAACTTTTATCTTCATCACCGTTATTTGTTATTTTAACCTTGACTTGAAATGCTTGGTTTAGATAAATTGTGTTCGGAATTGTAAAACTATAAGTAAAGTCGCCGATAGTTATTCCTTCGCCATCCCTATTATTTTCTTCAGTTTCATTTTCTTCGCATTCAGTTAATTTGATTTCTTTTGTATCTTTAGTGTCTAAACCTTCTGCAACAATTTCGTAAGTTCCTTGCTCATTTTTACATTTTAAATTAAGCTCTATGGTTTCAGAATAATTCGTAAATTTTTCTTTGAGGTGTAATGTCGCTTTGTCGCTAACTTTTGTATCGTCTTTATCTTGAACATAGACATATACTGCATATTTTGTTGTGTCCCCTTTGTAAACTTCGAGCTTGATTTCAATTGTCGAGCCGAATTTGGCTCTACTTGGGACAGCGACAATCCTGATCTCTGATTCTTCTGGTTGATTGGCCTGGCACCGAACTTCAAGAAGATAATCATCAAATTGATTGTAACTGCTCGAACCAGTTTTTCTGATTTTTGACCTAAGAATTGCCTCGCCGTCGAAATTTTCAACTTTGTAAGTTAAATTTGCTGTGCCATTTCCTCCGACAATATTCAAAATAGAATTAACATAAGAGTTCGTCGAAAGCCATTTTGTCCCGTTCCAAACCTTGCCAACTCGATGCGATTCATCATAAGCATCAAGAATATCTATCTTAACATCGTAGGAGCCATCTTCAAAGTTAAAAGCATTAAGAGTTATAGAAAAATTCTCGTTGCACTGAACTTCTTGAGGGTAATTAAGTTGAATGTTCGGTTCTTGCTGATTTTGTTGTGAACAATTATTATTGGCTAAGGGTGTTGGGTTATTGCAAACGACAAAGGTTCCATTTTCAAGTCTTGCCCAGGACTTGCCAGCTTTCGATGAAAATGAGGGGTAAGTTGTTGTATTAATGACCGTAGAACCATTTAGCAATGAAACGGTTTCGCCACCATTGTTTAATCTCATCCCGCTCCATTCGATAATTTTCTCTGGGGGGACATTTGGCCATAGCAAAAGAAAAGAAGTTTTATTTTGTGCAATGACCAGATAGTCTGTTATTATGGTATTATTAAAAGTGTAAATTTGATTAGTCGTATCAAGTTTGAAACCAGTTAAGTTGATAGTTTCAGATGAAAATAGCTCGAGCCATTCTGCATCGCTGTATTCTTCTGGATTGGGCAGAATTTCATTGATTATGATTGCAGAAACTAAAGGGACGGATAAGAGAGAGATGGTAAAAATGAAAACAACCATTAACACCAAAGATGAAATGTCTTTCATTACTACTTTCATCAATAAACTCAATGAAAAACATT
>JAIMAW010000065.1 GCA_023511755.1 Candidatus Pacearchaeota archaeon
GGCCCAAGTAGCTAATATTCTTGCTGGCGCAGCCAATGCCTCTTCGTCCGATGTTAGCGATCTGAAGTTTGCTTTAAGCGCCGTTGGTCCTGTATCCGATGGAATTGGCGTTAGCTTTAAGGAGGTTAACGCTACCCTCGCAGCATTCTCGAACAATATGCTAAAAGGCAGCGATGCCGGTACATCGCTCAAAACATTCCTGTCAAATGTTCAGCCTAAATCGAAAAAAGCAGCCGAGTTATTTAAAAAGTATGGGCTAATCCTAAAAGATGGGACAAATATTTTATTCGATACTAATGGTCAGCTAAAAGATATGGCTGAGGTTGCCGAAATCTTGCGTCAAAAGTTCGAGAAGTTGACTGATCAAGAACGCACAGATGCTTTCTTCGATATGTTTGGTTCGGATTCCATTCGTGCAACAACTATACTTGCAAAAGAAGGCGCGGCCGGCATCAAAAAAATGTATGACGAGATGTCAAAAGTTACAGCGCTCGATGTTGCGAGAGAAAAAATGAACAACGCGGCAGGTGCTGTAGAGCAGATGCGCGGCGCACTAGAAACGTTACAAATTATTGCGGCAGAAGGTACTCTTCCAGTCATTAAAAAAGTAGCTTTAAAGGCGGCAGATGTTTTTGAACGAAGTGCTCCTAAAGTTGAAAAATTCGGGAAGCGAATGGGGAAAGCGCTAGATGACATTTTTGCGCCGTTCACAGTTCATGAACCTAAGTTTGATGCTTTAAGAGCAAAGTTGGATCCGGAGTATTTAATTGAGTACCGAAAGGAATTGGCCGAATGGAAAAAATTTAAGGGAATGGACTGGAGCGATAAGGTCATCTATTCATTGGATGAGATGGCATCCAAAATGGAACAATGGGTAAATGGTTCAGGCGGCAAAAAAGTCGAGAAGATATTTGTGAAGCTAGCTGAAATCTCTGTAAATGCGTATGTTGGGGCGATAAAGAGTCTTTTGTCAAGTTCCTTTAATCAGCTATTACAAGGGAACTTTGCTAGTGCAACAGGACTTGCGGCTGTAGCCAACATAATGACTGCCGGAGTGTTGTTTAAAGGGGCATGGAGTGCTACAAAATACGTTGGTAAGAAAGGTAAAGCAGCATTTGAAGCAGCCAAGAAGTTAAAAAATAAACCTAAATATCCGCCAACACCCCTGGCTACTCCCAAGCAAGCTAATACTCAATCCAAAAATACTGGGAAAGTTGTACATCTAGCGGATTACAAGAGAACAAAGACAGGGGCTATGGCAGCCAAAGAAGCTGAACGAGTCACTAAATCATCTGGTTGGTTATCTAAGCTTGGTGAATTTTTTAAAAAGGGTGGTAAAATTGCAGGAAAACTAGCTTTACCTTTGGCTGTTGCAAGCGAGTTGTATGATATTTATAAATCAAAAGACAAAGTAAAAGCAACGACACAATCTGCAGGTGGAATAGCTGGTGGATGGGCCGGAGCAGAACTTGGAGCTGCCTTAGGAACTGCTGTTGTCCCAGGATTAGGTACTGCAATTGGAATGGCCCTTGGTGGTTTTGGTGGATATGTAGCTGGGAAATGGATGGGTGGCAAAGCAACTGATGCAATTAGAGCATCGAATGCTTCTTCTACAAATTCAAATGGCAATGTAAATACTGATGCTATAAATCAAAAAATAAATTCATTGACGGCTGCTATTGCGACGACAGAGCAAAATTTTCGTCTGTTGACAATGTACACAGGCCAAGCATCAGGAAAAATTGTTGGCTCCATTTTTCCTTTGGAACAACATGCTCAGCTGGCTACTCATAATATGTCTCTTTTAACTATGTATGTCGGTCAAGCATCGGGTAAAGTAGTAGGCGGTATTTTTCCTTTGGCTGATCAGGGTGCTAAAGCCTCAAATAACCTGTCCTTATTGGCCATGTATATCGGTCAAGCCAGTGGGTGGGTAGCTTCATTGTACGATATTCAATCGGGGGCACATTCTGTAAAAAAAGCACTAAGCAATCTGGCGTCAAGAATCAACTCGACGTCTATTCCGAGTATTTCAGTGAAAGCATCCGGTAAGGTGAAGAAATACGCTCGTGGCGGCATTTTGCGAACGCCCCATATGGGAATGGTAGCAGAAGCGGGACCAGAGTCTATTATTCCATTAAAACAAGGTGATAACCGAGCATTAACGCTTTGGAAAGAAACTGGCCGAATCATCGGTGCTGATTCACTAGCAAGCAAAGCTAATCAACTATCAGTGACAGGAAGCTCAAATATCTATATTACGTATGCTCCGGTTATACAAGGAGTAGAAAAACATGAAGTCGAGCCTGTTCTCAAAAGAGAACGTAACAATTTTGAAAAACAAATACGGGAGTATCAACGTCAGAAAAGGAGAGTGTCGTTCTCGTGAAAACCTATCAAACAAAGAGCGGCGACACCTGGGATAAAATCGCATATGAACAGCTGGGGAGCGAATATTTGCTCCCCCTTTTATTGCAAGCGAACCAAGACTATCGATATGTAGTTCGGTTTGAAGCGGGCATTGTATTAAACATTCCAGATGTAGATGAAACAGATTTTGATGACACTCCGGATTGGTTGCGTGATGAAGAAGTTGATGGAACAGAAGAGACAAATGAAGGGATGGAACAGCCATGGAGATTGGAAGAAGAGCTTACTTAGACATTCGATATAATAACAAGAAAATCTCTGAGCAACTTTCCCCATTTGTGAAGGAATGGTCACATACGGACAACTTAAGTGGAGAAGCTGATGATATCTCTATTAATTTAGCAGACCGTGAGAAAAAGTGGATGGGGAAGTGGATGCCGACTAAAGGAGCGGTTCTTAAGATCTCTGTGATTCATATTGGTTGGAC
>JAIMAW010000066.1 GCA_023511755.1 Candidatus Pacearchaeota archaeon
AAGAGATTGAAAAAGAACAGCCAAAGATAACAGCGCCTGTGCAACACAAGGAGAAGAAAGAGATGAGAAGGGTGGCTTTGGAGAAGTGAAGTAGAAAAATAAAAAAAGAGAGGATTCTAGGTTAAGCTATGGAGATTGGTAAAGAGAAAAGTTTCATTATTCTTGACAAGCCCAAAGGCATGACAAGTTTCGAAGCTTGCGATACTGCCCGCAAGAAAGTGGGGGCGGAAAAAGCGGGGCATGCCGGTACCCTTGATCCTAATGTTACAGGAGTTTTGCTGATTGCCTTGAACAAGGCAACAAAGCTAATGCCTCTTTTTGAGAGACTAGATAAAACTTATGAAGGAAAGGCACATTTGCATAAAGATATTTCACTCAAAGAGATAGAGCAAGTAATTAAAGAAAAATTCTTGAGAAAAATCAAACAAGTGCCACCAAAAAAATCTAGAGTCGCTCGGATTGAAAGAGAACGCGAAATTTATGAATTTAAGATTTTGAAAAAGAAAGATAAGGATTTTTGGTTTAGGGTATCGTGTCAAGCAGGAACTTACATAAGAAAATTAATACACGATGTTGGCCAGGAGCTTGGAATCGGTTGTCATATGACAGCGCTCCGAAGAATAAAACAGGGGCCCTTCGCAATAGAAAAGTCGGTTACATTAGAAAAGTTAAGTGAAAAAGATATTATCGAAGCGGAAAAATTAATAGCCAAGGTATCGCCGATTATTTACATAAAAAAAGAATCTCTCGTAAGACTTAGGCAGGGCAAATTTCTTTTTGCTAAAGAGATTGAAAAAATAAAGGGCAAGTTTGAAAAAGGGCAAGTTGTCGCGGCTTTCTGCAACAAGGAGGTGATTGCTCTGGTTAAGCCTTTTTTCAGTTCTCGAGAGCTTGAAAAACAAGAGGGCTTTGCATTGAAGCCGGAGCGAGTTATTTAAGTTTGATTAAATTTTTAAACTTCCTTTGTCATAATTTATTATGGCTGTTGGTTTGAGAAAAAAAAAGTTGAGAAAAGCTCTCGTGAGTTTTTTGTCAAATGAAAGTATCGGGGATAGGGCTGGCCCAAATCGCGCCTGTGCAAATGCATTCGTTGATGAAGAAGGCAATATTCTTGGATTTGCGAATTATCCCGAGGAAAGGGAAGGCTATCAAGAGGCTAGCATAATTTTTAACTATGAAGAGCTTTTCAAGAATTTTGAAAAAAACTCGCCGAATAAGGAAAACTCCTTTTCAAAAGCTTTCATCGATAATATCAAGAGAGTATAAATTACCTTATATCGAAAAGATTATTTATGAAGGCCATGCTAGGGAAAAGGTGATTAAAAACATAAAAAAAGCTTTGGAAGAAGCGGGATATAAATTTAAATAGAGCTAAAAAGATATTAATTAAAAATAGAAGCAGAAAATGGCAAGAGAGGATGAAATTATAAAAGAGAGGGAAAAGAAGCTCGATGAATTGAAAAGGTTGGGCATCGAGCCCTACAAGCATCGCTTTGAGAAAAAAAACAATGCTCAAGAACTCCGGGCGAAATATGACAAGCTAAAACCCGGAGAAAAGACAAAAGATAAAGTTATCGTAGCTGGCAGGACTGTTGGAATAAGGTTGCACGGCAAAATAAACTTCGCACACTTGCAAGATTTCACTGGTAAGATCCAATTATGCATTGAAGAGGGGGAGAGCGGCAAGGAGCTCAATGAATTTTTCAAGAAGTACATTGATGTTGGCGACATTGTTGGAGTTGAAGGCACGATTTTCAAGACTCAAAAAGGCGAGGTAACAATTCTTGTCAAGAAACTTGAACTCTTGACTAAAGCAATTTTGCCACTGCCTGAAAAATGGCACGGCTTGCAAGACAAGGAGGAACGCTACCGAAAGAGATATGTCGACTTGATTATGAATCCAGAGGTGAAGGAAGTTTTCTTGAAAAGAAGCAAGATTATTGAAGCGATGCGCGAGTTTTTGAAAAGCAAGGGCTTTATCGAAGTTGAAACACCAATTTTGCAGCCAATCTACGGCGGCACGAATGCAAGGCCGTTTGAAACAAAATTACATGCCTTGGACATGAAAGTTTACTTGAGAATAAGCAATGAGCTCTACTTGAAAAGGTTGCTTGTTGGCGGCTACGAAAAAATCTTTGAGTTCAGCCCTGATTTCAGGAACGAGGGAATTGACAAAACACACAATCCAGAGTTTTTGCAAATGGAAACAATGTGGACTTATGCTGATTATAAAGATAATATAAAGTTTTGTGAAGAGATGCTACAGTTCATTGCAAAGAAAGTTCTTGGAACAACGAAAATAGAATATCAAGGCAATAAGATTGATTTGGCAAAATGGCAAGAACTTAGTTTCTTGGAAGCTCTGAAAAAATACGCTGGCCTTGATTTTGATGTTGAAAATGAAAATCATGCAAGAAAACTTGCGTTGAAACTCAAGATTGATGTTTCTGATTGCAATAGCTGGGGCGAGATTCTCAATAAAGTGTTTGAAGAAAAAGTGGAAAGCAACTTGATACAACCGACGATAATTTATGACTTTCCTGCCGACATTTCTGGGCTTGCAAAGGCAAGGGACGAGGATCCGAGGTTTGCAGAGCGATTCGAGCCCTACATTAATGGATGGGAAATAGGAAACAGCTATAGTGAAGAAAACGATCCCGCAAGGCTCGAGGAATACTGGAAAAAGGCTGAAGAGGCTTTCAGGAAAGGCTTGGTTGAGGAACAGCGGCTTGATATTGATTTTCTGCGGGCATTGCAATATGGGATGCCGCCAGCAAGTGGCTTGGGCATAGGGGTTGATCGGCTTACGATGCTCCTTACAAATTCTCCAAGCATTAGAGATGTTATCCTGTTCC
>JAIMAW010000067.1 GCA_023511755.1 Candidatus Pacearchaeota archaeon
GTACTACATCCTGGCAATGGGACTGTAGGGAGCGGATGCCACGGTTCTGGTGACACGAAAGGCAACTGGACAAACACAAGTTCCTATAATCCGGAATGTATGAAAGTTAGGAACGACGGTAATCAGAAGGTTGAAGTCAATGTAAGCTCAGGAAAGAACGCAGGGGCGTTTATTGGAGGGACCTCGCCTAACTATACCATGTTTAGTGAACAGCTCGAGGCAAATTCCTGCGGCTCAGGTTTAATTGGATGGCCAGGGATAGAGATGAACACAAGCAACAGAACAGCCTGTAGTGTTATGTGGCACAACGAGAGCAACGACGAAATATATGTCGGCTGTTACCTGAAGATACCGAGCGACGCGCCTGTAGAAGCTAAGACAGATACTTGGAACTTTTACGATAGAGGCGGTTCCAGATTAGGTCGAATAATCATTAAACAGGAAGAATATAAAAGGGGATAGAAGGAGGTCTCCTGATGTTAGAGAAAGAGAAGTATAAAGAAATATCTGAAAAATCAGAACGAGCAGCCCTGAAAATAGAATTCACAGAGGAAAAGCCACATAAGCCCATCATAATCGAAGGCTTCCCTGGCTTTGGATTCGTGAGCACCATAGCCACAGAGTTCTTGATAAAACAGCTCGGAGCAAAGCCGATAGGCCGTATTATCAGCGATAAGTTGTTACCTATAGCTGCTGTCCACAAAAACGAGGTCATCTACCCCCTGGAGATATTTTATGATAAAAAAACAAACATCCTGCTATTGCAGGCCGTAATGCCAGTAGAAGGGCTAGAATGGAGGATTGCCGACGCAGTTATCGAGCTCGCAAGGCAAGTGGATGCAAAGGAGATAATCAGCCTCGAGGGCGTTGCTACCTCTGAAGAAATAAATGAAGCAAATGTCTTCTTCTTCACGAACAACGAAGAGAAAAAGAAGGCCCTAACAGGCCTCAAGATAAAGCCACTTGAAGAAGGAATTATAATAGGAGTTACCGGTGCCTTATTAATGAAAGCCAGAGACGTGCCTTTCTCTTGTTTCTTCGTCGAGACTCATTCAGGGCTTCCCGACAACAAGGCAGCTGCGAAGCTTATAAACACTCTTGACAAATACCTCGGCCTCACAATAGACCCAAAACCCTTAATGGAAAAGGCAAAACAAGTGGAAGAGAAATTAAAGGACCTGTTCCTGAAACTAGAAGAAGCAAAAGTAGCCAAGGAAGAGAAAAAATTGAGCTATATGGGTTGAATTGTTAAATTTGCGGGTTAAAAGATATTTGTAAAGGCCGTGCTTAATTTTCTATTCATTCTCTGTGTTGCCTATCTCCTCATCTATATCTTCTGTTCTCTCTGGCTTCTGCACCCCTATTTTCTCAAACCATTTCTTGCCAGCCTGAAGCTGGAAAGTAGAGGCGATGTCAATATAATACTTGCCCTCGCCTATCTTGTAAATCACAGGCTTCCGTTTGAACAGTCCTACAAGGTCAATCTCAAACTTGCCTGGCTTCTGCACCCTGATGCTCTCTAAATCAAGGATTATTGGCTTCTCTATGTCAACCCCGACAAGCTCATTGATATCCTCGACTATCTCTTCTCTTTCCTCTCTCGTCAGCTTGTCGGTCTCCTCCTTGAGCGCTATGTCCTCATCCTTGAAAAAGAAAAAATAGTGCGAGCCACATTCGCAACCTTTCAAAATTTCGGGAGCGGCGCTTCCATAAATTCTTCCACACTTAACACATCTGTGAGCCATAATCCAGTTGATTTCTTTAATATTATCTCTATTGCCTTACAACAGCCTATTTCCTCAACAATAATTGTATCTTGGTAGGGTCTTTTTTAATCTCCCTGACTATCGTGGCTGGCCCGATTACAGTTATCATGTCCCTATTGCCGAACAAGCCAGAAGCGATTTTCTCTCGAATAGATGTAAAAAAAGGAAGTTCCCTTGACTGCGGCACAAAGCTCGCTAGCTCGATGCCCTTGAATTTAGAACTTTTGCCTATGTATTTCATCGTCTCCTCTATCAAGTCTGCTTCCTCCTCTGGCGCTAGTTTGCCCTGCATGATTAATATCTTATTTTCAACAGACAAGTCTACGAGTTTCTTGACCCGCTTGAAGCTACTGAGATATGCAATCTCTGCATAAGGGATGAATTGTATCGTCACCCCCCGATTCTTCTTTGCCATTCTTTTTTAATTTTATTCTGTTTTCTTCCTATTTACCTTTGACGAGCGCGAATAGTGCTTCATAAAACTCTGGGATGTTCCTGCCTTTCCTCGCGCTTATCGGCACTACATCATATTCTGGGAAAGCCGCCTCAATCTTCTTGATATTGTTCCGAGCGCCCCGCAAATCAATCTTGTTTGCAGCAATCAACACAGGGATCTTCCTTGCTACAAGATTGCCTATAATCGTGAGGTTCACCTGCGTGTAGGGGTTCTTCGTAGAATCCATGACCACAATCACCGCGTCCATATCATCTAGCCATTTTATTGCCTCAATCACGCCATGCGTGGCCTCTTTCGCTCTTTGCTTGGCTTCCTTCACCTTCAAGCCGTAATGCAAGAAGTCCTCGTAATCAATTTTAGTGGCTATGCCCGGCGTGTCGACAAGCTTGAAGGTCAGTTTCTTGCCGTTGAAATCAATGTCGACTTTCTCCTTGAACTGTACCTCCCTTGTCTCGTGAGGAATAGGCGAAGCTTTTCCTATTTCCTCTCCTGTCCAGTCCTTGCATATCCTATTCGCCAGGGTAGTCTTGCCCGAGTTCGGAGGCCCGTAAAAGCCCAGCCTGATG
>JAIMAW010000068.1 GCA_023511755.1 Candidatus Pacearchaeota archaeon
CCATTGGGGTGTTATTAAAATATAATTTTAATCCAGAATCCTCTTTGCCAACCTAATGAGGTTTAACCATTTATTATTCCCTAATTTGCCTTTTAATTGAGGAATAGCTAATTCATAAGGACAATAGTTTATAGCTTGGTGTTTTGTTATGAAGTTATAGTATATTTCTATCCCTTTCATAATTGCTTTTGCACTTTCTACACTGCCATGAAATCCCCTAAAGGTTTTAGTTCTGTGTCTTACTGAGTTATGTAGTCTTTCAATAGGGTGATTAAAACCTTCGCCCTGTGAAGCATTAACTACCTTATGCTTTATAGTATATTTTCTTTCTTTGTTGTTATAACCAAAAGTTTTCTTTACTATGTTTGTGTAAGCTGTTAAACCATCTGTTGTGATTATCTTAACTTGATTTTCTGTTTTATTCTTAATGTTCTTTAAAATTCTTTTAAGATTCTCTCTTTCTCTTGATTTTTCATATCCAGAAGTTACAATAAACCTTGTAGTTGTATCTATGCTGTCTATAAACCAATTTTTATCTATACCTAATCCCTTCCTTGGATGCTTTCTTCTATGGTACTCTATTTCATCTACTTGAACTTCTTTTCCTACCTTTAACTTTAGATTATCTGTAAATTTGCTTATTATCTTTGAATATCTAATAACCCAATAATATACAGAAACCCAACTTGCATTTTTAGGATAAAATGCTTGTAAGTGCTCTTGGATCTTTCTTGTTGATATTCCTCTAAAAAATAAATCCAAACATAATGTTATCTTTTGTGGAGAGTTTCTCATACGATAAAATCCATCATCTTTAACAAACCTATAATCACAATCATCACATGAATATCTTTGTATCCTTCCTCTATTTTGTGTTAGCCTAAATCCTCTTTTTATTATCTGTTCAGATTTACAATTAGGACAAGAAAGATTTTTATACTTGTTCTTATTCTTACTTTTGGATTTGAATTGATCTTCGCGGGTCATTTTAAATCCCGAAGCCCTTCGGGGCTTCGTTCAATTTATTTCTTTAACGGATTTTTCTTTTGTAAATCCTCTTTGATTAGGATAGCAATTCTACTGCTTAAGTTAATCCCATTGGCTTCACAAAATTTTTTGAAATCATCTAATAACTTTTTCGGTAAAGTTATATTTAATCTTTCATATTTCTTATCCATACTTATTAATAAGTATTACTACTATTTAAATATTTCTATACTACAGTATATATGTTTTTAAATTTGTTTAGAATAAGCCCCGCTTACTTAACAATACAGCTGAGTAGTTAAAATTAAAAACTGTTTTTTCTTTCCTTTTGTAGTTGAAAAAGTATAACTTCAGAATGTTAAAGCTGTACAATACCCTTACAAGGAGAAAAGAGGCTTTCAAGCCGATAAAGCAAGGCATTGTGGCGATGTATACATGTGGCCCGACGGTATATGATTACGCTCATATTGGCAATTTTCGGGCCTATATAGCAAGTGATTTGCTGAAAAGATACTTAATTTACAAGGGCCTCAGGGTCAAACACGTGATGAACCTTACTGATGTGGATGACAAGACCATCTTGAGAAGTCGTCAAGAGAAAATCGCTCTAAAGGAGCTGACTGATAGGTTTATCAAGGCCTTTTTTGAAGATTTAAAAGCATTAAACATATCGCCTGCAGATGTATTTCCTAGGGCAACTGAACACATCAAGGAGATGGTTGAGCTTATAAAGAAACTTCTTGCGCTCAACATTGCCTACAAAACCAACGATGGAATTTATTATGACATCAAGAAATTCAAGGGCTATGGCAAGCTATCGCATTTTAGGATAGGCAAACTCAAGGCAGGAGCGAGGGTGAGAGCAGATTTGTATGAAAAAGCACAGGCCCAGGATTTTGCCCTGTGGAAGTTTCACACGCCAGAAGATGGGGATGTTTTCTGGCAGACGGATATAGGCCAGGGGCGGCCAGGATGGCACATAGAATGCAGTGCTATGAGCATGAAGTATTTGGGTGAACATTTTGATATCCATACAGGCGGTGTAGACCTTATCTTTCCGCACCATGAGAATGAAATCGCCCAGAGTGAGGCTGCGAGTGGCAAAAAATTTGTCAATTTCTGGGTGCACAATGAATGGCTACTCGTAGAGGGCAAGAAAATGTCAAAGAGCATAGGGAACTTTTACACATTGCGCGACTTGCTTGCCAAGGGCTATGATGCAAGGGCGATAAGATACTTGCTAATGGCCACGCATTACAGGCAACAACTCAACTTCACGTTCAATGGCCTTGATGGCGCGAGAGCAGCAATAGCAAGACTTGACGAGTTCATGCTGAAATTGAAAAGAGCCAGGGAAGAAGAAAGCGACAAAAAAGTTTATGGGCTCGTTAAAAAAGTCAGAGAAAGTTTTGAGAGTGCTATGGACGACGATCTCGATATCGGCAAGGCCTTGGCTTCTTTATTTGTATTTGTTAGGGAAATAAACAAAATAATAGACAAACGCAAGATAAGCGAAAGAGATGCGAAAGAAATTTACACGCTAATGTTAGAGTTTGATTCTGTGTTGGGGCTAGGACTTGATAGGGAGGAAACAAAGGCGCCTCCAGAAATTTTGAAGCTTGTTGAGGAGAGAGAAAAGGCGCGAGCAAAGAAAAATTTCAAGCTCGCAGATAAGCTCCGAGAGCAAATTAAGGCAAGGGGCTATCTTGTTGAAGACACCGAACAAGGGCCTAGAGTGAAAAGAATAAAATGAAAGAAAAAATAAGAAAAAAGCGAAAATGATTTATAGAC
>JAIMAW010000069.1 GCA_023511755.1 Candidatus Pacearchaeota archaeon
ACAAAAAATTTACCACCAAAAGATTCAGGGTTCTTGCTCTTGCTTACAAAGAAGCAATGTCAAGTGAAAAAGGCCAATTCGAAAAAGAGCTCATTTTTTTAGGGTTGGTTGCATTGGAGGATCCGCCAAGAGAGGAGGTTGCCCGGGCCTTGGAAACATGCGAGCAAGCTGGCATAAACGTCAAGATGATTACAGGAGACAATAGAGAGACGGCTGTTCAAGTAGCGAAGGAGATAGGGCTAAGAGGAAAAGTTCTTACTGGCGAAGAATTAGACAAGCTGACAGACGACGAACTTTCTAAAATTGTTACTGAGGTAGTTATCTTCGCAAGAGTTAGGCCAGAACACAAATTGAGAATTGTAAGAGCCCTGAAGCAAAATAATGAAATTGTTGCTATGACCGGGGATGGCGTTAATGATGCTCCAGCATTGAAAGAAGCCCATGTTGGAATAGCCATGGGCAAAGGTGGCACAGATGTTTCGAGAGAAGCTTCTGATTTAATTTTGAAAGATGATAATTTCGCGACAATTGTTTCGGCAGTAAGCGAAGGCAGAACTATTTTCAATAACATAAGAAAATTTGTTACTTACCAGCTCTCTTGTAATTACGCTGAACTATTCATTATCTTTTTCGGCATATTAATCGGATTGCCCTTGCCGTTGCTTGCATTACAGATTCTATTCATGAATCTCGTAACTGATGATTTGCCGGCCATTACCTTAGGTTTCAATCCTCCTTCGAAAGATGTCATGATAACAAAACCAAGAAAAAAACCTAACATCTTGAACAAGCAATTAATTAAATTACTTGCCGTTGCAGGGGCAACCATGGGAATCGCAACCTTGGGAACTTTCTATTTCACTCTCAATGTTTTGAAACAAGATTTAGCAACAGCGAGAACTATCGCTTTAGTAACGCTGATAGCTTTCGAAATAGCGAATGCATTCAATTTCAGGTCCTTTAGGTACCCCGCCCATAAGTTGCCCCTATTCGCAAATAAATACCTCGTTTACGCTTCTGTATTATCTATTTTAGCGACATTGTTAATAATTTATACTCCATTAAACAGAATATTTGAAACAGTTCCTATTTCGGGATATTACTTTGCCGTTGCATTTGTAATATCCATGACTATAATAATTGTATTTGATGTTTGGAAAAAAATTAAGGGCGATTTAGTAAATGAAAATCATTTGATTAACTCATTTAAAACTAATAAATAAGCTTAAGTAAAATATTAAAACCCATCTTAATTTTGTAACCTACAAAAAGAGGAGCAAGAATGGGCAACAACATTAAGGATAGAAAGGAAAAACAAAAACGGTTTGACACTTTATATAAAATTTCCAAAGAGATAAAAGAGGAGATAAGTAAACCAAGGCCAGAGCCCAAGGCCCTGGAGAGACTTTTCAATGAGTTATATGCATACGCGACGAGAGACCACCTGACGGGCGTGTTCAATCGCCGCGTCCTTGACGAGCTTCTAAGCAAGGAAATGGAGCGCGCTATAAGGCACAAACTGCCGCTCGCAGTCATTATGCTTGATATCGATAATTTCAAACAATATAATGATAAATTCGGCCATCTCCAGGGCGATATGGCCCTAAAAACAGTCACAGACACTATCCAGAAAATCACCAGGCCAGAGGATTTTGTTGCACGCTACGGCGGCGAAGAATTCATTCTTGTACTTCCAGACACGACAATAGAGAAGGCAAAGGGGATAGCAGAAAGAATAAGAAAAGAGATTTCAGAGACTAGGATTAGGCCAGCAACAAAATCAATCGAGAAAACTGAGAGGGGCTACGAGAAGGTTACAGTAAGTATAGGCATAGCGCAGCTAAAGAAAGACGGTGTCCAAGGAATGTTGGAAAGAGCAGACGAGGCTCTTTACAAGGCTAAAGAAAGGGGCAAGAACCAGGTTTGTATTATAGATTAAGCGCGAGGGGGCATGATAAGACAAAAAAGCATACAAGATGTGGCTTGAAGTTTGTTGAATTCTAGAACAACAAAATTTATAAAGGCACTACTATCTATTGTTTTAAAAATAAAAGAGGCACAATAGATTGTGTGCAACAAACAAATTGTAAAAATAAACAAAAACATAAATAAAAATGATATGTCCTTATTGCTCTGGTGACACGAGAGTTCTTGATAAACGCGATACAGCGGACATTACAAGAAGACGCAGGGAGTGCTTGAAATGCAAGAAACGCTTTACAACTTACGAGCGAGTAGAGACCAACATCCGAGTAATCAAGAAAGACAAGAGGCGCGAGCCCTTTGACAGACAGAAACTTTTGCTTGGCTTGATGAAGGCATGCGAGAAGCGGCCTGTGAGCCAAGAAACCATTGAGAAGGCAGTAGCAGAGATAGAAGCCAAAATCAGGGGTTACGGCCCGGAGGTGCCAAGCAAATTTATAGGAGAGCTCGTCATGAAACACCTCAAAAAGATGGATAAAGTGGCCTACATAAGATTTGCCTCGGTGTATCGGGAGTTTCAGGATATTGGTGATTTCAAAAAGACAATAAAAGAACTTAGTTAAAGGATTATTTAAGGAGGTGAACAAAAATGACACCAAAAGATCTTGGAGAAACAACTGACAGAGCAATATTTGTCTCAAACCCA
>JAIMAW010000070.1 GCA_023511755.1 Candidatus Pacearchaeota archaeon
TACTCAATGTGCTGCATCACGATTAGTTATCCTGTTCAAAATTAAAGTTAACTCCAATATTTACTATTAAGATAATAATTCGTTGTGCTGCTATAAAAATATTTTTAGTGAACTCTCTTCCAAGGGTTGGACTTATTGAATCCAGCTTGATTATCTCTAGTTTGAATGGCAAGGAACCCGTTATGAGAACTGTCTGTAATTTTTTCATTGAGCTCTCTGCTTCGGTCATAGCCTCCGCCTTTGTCGCCCCTACTCCTGATCCGGAAATTGCTATCTTTGTTGCCTCCTGGCCCTTTAAATCGACGTCTATGAACAGCTGCTCGACCAATTTGTCGTCAAGATACAAGTCGAGAGTCTCGTTAAGATATCGCTTCCCTCCCGAGACATTCTCTCCCAGGTTTGCTGTCGCCGCCGCATGCTTTTTAGCTGCTTCTGGCGAGAGGTCTATTTCAAAATGGAACCTGCAAGCTACTCCCCCCTTAACATCGGCGCATTGTTCTATATATGCACAAGAGGCATCATTTCTGCATACAAAAGTAATATCGTTATGGCCTCCGATAAAGACTGTGTTGTTTCCTATCTTTGCTTCGAATTTGCCTTGTTTCTCTACCAACTCCTTGAGCTCTTCGGGAGTCGCGCCTGCCATCTCTACCATCATGTAGCGATTGCCGCCAAGATCCGAGACTTCCCTAACATTCAGGTCAGTTAAACCATAAACATTGAGCCTGTATCTTACTGTTTCGAGCAACCCTGCCATTTCCTGGGCATCAAGGCTTTTTTCTGGCCTAACAAGAGCTCTAGCACCCCCCCGCAAGTCAAGGCCCGCTTTGATTCTTGTTATGCTCCCTTCTTCTGTGCCAAAAACGACTGGCCAGTTAGTTATAAAAATGATGGCTATGGCCAGAGAAATTATTAGGAGCCATATTTTCCAATTCAGTTTTGCCATTTTTGGGTTTTAGTTTGGTTTTATTTTAATTTTGTTTTTTATCTTGATTTTGTATTGTTTAACTTATCTTTTTCTTTTCGCAGTACCATTTAATTATTGAAGCATTGCCGAGCCATGTAGTTATAATATCCACAAAAAGCCCGCAGCTTAGGACAAGGAATATTTCTTTGAGTACTGAAGCTTGTGCAATGAAATAGCCTACCAAGACTGCTGCGAGAGCGGTGAGGGTCATTACTATTCCTGTTTTGAATGATGCCTTGATTCTCGAGTTTAGAGTGCCCTCGCCCCGGCGTTTTATCACTTTCGTATTCAACATTGTGTCTGTATCAACGCTATAACCAATAAGCATCAAAAAAGCAGCTATGCCTGCTGCCGAGATCCTGAATCCCATAAGGTTTAGTATCGCCAAAGCGCATATTATATCCGCGGCTGCTGCGAAAACAACAGTTATAGAGGGTATAAATGTCCTAAATATCATAAAAACCACTATGGCCATAAACACAAATGCAATGGCCATTGCAACAAGGAGCTGATTGTAGAAATTTTTTGCGAGAGTCGAGCCAGAGAACTCTACGCTCGAGTTCTCATTTGTAAGCTCATAACCGAGATATTCCTCGAGAGCTTCCTTCGCAGCATCGGCGTCAGCGGTTGTTTCTGTAATAAACCCGACTGTTTTCTGTGTCGTGATATCTTCCAAGCCTCTTACAAGGACCTCTTGCCCCAACTTGTCCTCGAGAAATGCCTTGACTTCCTCCAATTTAACATCTTTCTCATAAACAGTGATAATGGTGCCTCCAGTAAGCGAAACATCTTTATACATGAAATCTCCATGCTGGGCATAAAAAATAAATAGGTAAGCGAGAGATGCTAGGAAAAGCAGCACAACTATGGCCAACAACAGTTTGTAATTTTTATTGTACCATTCAGAACTCAAGAATTTTAATTGCGGCTTTTGCTGCCGTTCTTTTTCATCTTTCCCCTGCCCCTTTTTCTCTTTCTCTTCTTTCTGCTCCTTTTTCTGTTCTTCTTTTGGCTCCTGCTTTTGTTTTGACTCTGTTTTTGCCTCTTTATTCTGTTCAGCAGACTGGTTGATGTCCTCTTCGGATTCCATCTTATTGTTTGGAGGTGTTTGTTTAAAAACCTTTTTAAATAAAAAACATGTGGCTATATTGGGCGTCAGTAGTCTAGTGGTAGGACCTTAGCCTTCCAAGCTAATGACCCGGGTTCGAATCCCGGCTGACGCATTCACGGATTAGTGTATTAAAACGCCCCCGGCAGGATTCGAACCTGCGACCCCTTGCTTAGGAGGCAAGTGCTCTATCCAAACTGAGCTACAGGGGCTCCGGAACTAAAATGGTTACTTTCTTAAATAGATTTCTACTATGTCCATATCTTCTAATTTGTGCTCTAGCCCGCATCTCTGGCCCTGGAACTTGGCGCTCTTGCCCCATACCAGGGCATAATTGAATTTTTCAACGAAGCTCTTATGGATTTTTTCTGCTAAATCACGGATTGTTGAATTTTGTTTTAAAATTATTGGCTGCGATGCTTTTGGCTTGCCAGGTTCTTTTGTAAAAACCCTGATCAAATTTAGCTTTGAAAAAATTTTGTTTTTGAGCTCAAGTATATTTTGTTTTGTAACGGCTGAAACAGATAATTCAGATTTTATCGGAACTTTTGGAATTATATCTAATTTATTGTGAACTATAAGGGTGGGGGC
>JAIMAW010000071.1 GCA_023511755.1 Candidatus Pacearchaeota archaeon
CCCATCTCTACAAAAAATAAAAAATAGAAACTAAAGAGGTTCACCAGTCTTCTGCTTCTTCATCGCTTTCGCTCCATTCGTCAAAGTCTTCCTCTTCTTCACCAATTTCTTCCCCGAAATCTTCTGCCTCTTCCTCTTCTTCCTCCACTTCTTTCTCCTCTTGTTTTTTTTCTGTTTTCTTTTTCGTTTTTGGCATTTTAAATCGTTGTTGGGTTTTGTTTAGAAATGATTCAAGGCATTTATAAATCTTGCTGTTTGCCTTACCGTAATAAAATATAACAGATTAACGAATGAGCAATTCAACAAAAATTCAAAAACCCCCTCCCCGTTTTATAGCTCCTTTGTCTGCTGAGCGTTGTCACTTAGCCTTGAAGATCTCGTTTGGCGTTAATAGGGATATTGCCGCTTTGTCGCTGATGATTTCTACTTTAATGATCTTGTCAGGGTTGTTCAAGTCGACCTTTGGTTTGTCAACTACGTCTGTCAGCTTTATTATCAAGTCTTTAGGATACTCCTGCGTAACTTTCCTTTTTGCCAGGTCCATTTTCCAGCTTTCCTCTTTCTTGATTCCTGTCTGCACTTTCTTTATGCAATCTTTCATCTTCTCCACAGAAGATTTGCACCATTCGTCGACAGGCCACCAGTAGAAAGTATAGGTAAACTTGGTTTTGGCTTTTTTCAAAGACTTGACAATCTCTCTTGGCTTGTCAACACTGACCTGTGCCATGCCCTCTTTTATGTCCAGGATTTTGGCTTTTTTCCCGAGCTCCTTCAAGGCGGCTTCTATCTCTGCTTTTGCGCTTTCCTGATGTACTGGGTCAAATGTAACGATTAAATTGGCATCTGCCATATGCCTTTGACACCTCCTTCTCGAAAATGTGTGCGCGTATATAAATACCTTTCTCCTTTCCACAAGATTTCGTTGTCACTTTTAAGTAGATAGAAAACGAAAAGTTTATAAATGCCACGAGATTAGAAAAACCATGATAGAATGGATAGGCTTGTTGCCATTAGTAATTTTTAATGACGGTACTAGCGAAGAATGCAAGTCGCTTGTCAATAGATGTAGCCTCAAGGAAGTGCAGACCAAACATGGGCCCGTGATATATGTTCTTGGGCATGTCGACATTGGGGAAGGAGAGGGCATCATTGGCCTGCGAAATTCTCTCTATAATGATTACACCTTGAATATTAATCCTTACCTTTATGCTACAGGAAGGCCACCAATCCCAGTGACAAACGGACTTATTGACACTACGATAATGAGGATAGATGGGAGCAAGTGTAACTTTACCAATTATGATGAGATACAAGAATGCTGTTCTGATTATGGCTTCCAACTCTGCCAGGGAGGAGTAAAATGGGAGGATGAGGAGCCCGAGGAGCCTGTTGTTAAAACCGACACTGTTAAAGGGCCGCCTGTGGTTATTCCAGGCGATACCATAAGACAGCCAATCGTTGTGCCAGGTGATACTATTTCTTATCCGGTATTAGTCCCAATACCGATACCTGTTGATACAACCAAGGCGAAAAAATCAGAAGGGTTCTGGACTTTGGATGAGACAAAAGGATATGACTTTGGTATCGGGGGATTCTACAGAAGCGAGAGAAACGCTCCAAACTTTTTTGCCATCGTGCCTTATCTCAATTTCAGGACCAGTGGCAAGGATCTGAGGGCAAGATTAAACGGCGAATTGAGCCTTTTGACTTATGAAAATGACGAGACAAAAGCTCTTGTCAATGCTTCGGCCGGACTTGGGAACAGGTATCTTGAGGGCGGGGCCTTTATTGTTAATGACGTAAACAACAATGTCAATGGTGGCCCTTATGTTGCAGTTGCCCTGCCTATCGGCCCAGTTACGTTGAGCGGCAAGGGGGGCATAGGGTTCGGTTCGGAATTCCACTTCACCCAGTTTCTTGAAGGCGCGCTTAATTATGCCTCTCCTAAAGACAATTACGAGCTGGAAGCATGGGCAAAGAACAAAGTTAATCCTTACAGGGGCGAGTACACAAACTCTGCAGGAATCAACATGGCTTTTGGCAACAAAGCCAAGTTGCTTGCTGGCTTGAGCGGCGAGACAAATTACGGCGCGGACATCTGGAACGCGCAAGTCAGTGAGGGAGTAAAAAGCATAGAGCTCGGCTTAGAAGTTGGCGGGAAATGGGAATTTGATAAGGATTCAGGGTTGTATATCCTGGGCCATGCCAAGGGACAGCATAGTGGCGAGGAGAGCCATTACAAAGTAGCAGAAGGCGGGGCCAAGTTAGGATTCTACAAGAAAATCAAGTAAACCTCAGCCAACTTTTTTGTTATTTTTATCTTGCAGCAGCTAGTCTCCTCTGTTTCCTCTTACGCTTCTCTCTTTTCATTCTTTTGCGCTGCCATTTCCAGCGCATCTGTCTTTTCTTTTTCCATCTTCGAGACGAGCGTTTCATTTTCCAATCAGAAAGCTTTCTTGAATTCCTTTAACAGAGTAGCATTTATCTTCTGTATTTCCTCGATTGTGTCGAGGAGCACTTTTTTTGAGTCTTTCCCCGAGGTCTTCAGCACGAGCACAGGATTCTTGGTCGGGTGCTCGCGCTTCCATGCGGCAAGTTCCGTAGCCTTGTCATGCCAGAGCATGCTCCTGAGCAGCTCGGCTATGGTTTGGTT
>JAIMAW010000072.1 GCA_023511755.1 Candidatus Pacearchaeota archaeon
ACAGAAATCTATAAAAACCGATCGAGTTTAAATAAAATATGGCCAAAACCTTAAAAGACGCAATAATTGAAGGCACAAAAAACTTCTATTTTCTCAGAAAAAATGACAATGCAATAATTAAAGTTTATTCATTAGAAACTTTTTGCAACAATTATCCGCCAAACTTTAAGGCATTTGAGATTAAAACAATAACCCCGCAAGGTTATATCCCAAGTGGCCCGAGTCCTTTTGATATCCCGGTAACAGAACCTGAGCTAAACAAGTACGAAATCATTTCTTTAGAAAAAGCAGTAGAAATTTTAAGTCAGAAAAAACCTTAAAACAGCGTCGCTAAAACTTTTAAGCATAGCCAAAAACTTTTTGTGCAAAGCATTTTCTCGTCGTAAAATAGAGAAAGACACAGGTAAAAAGAGCAAAAACTTCGCACAAGAGGCATTAAAAGAACCCCAAAAATTTATAAATAAGTTCGCTTTATATTCTAAAAGAAAAATTACAAATAAAAAAGAGGAACTATGGCAACTAAAACCTTTAGGCAATTCTACACTGCCCTTGGTACTGCGGGATTAGCTAGCCTAAAATCAAAAGAAAGGCATGAAAAAGAGTTAAGAGATATTAAAAAGAGTCTAGGAAAAAGGAGAACAATTTTAGATGCTGGCTGCGGCTATGGTCGGGTGGCTATACCTTTGGCCAAGGCCGGCTACAAAGTTTATGGATTAGATATTACCCCCTCTTATATCAAGGAAGCAATAAAAAGGGCAAAAAAAGAAAAAGTCATCATAGATTTTAAAGTAGGCAATATAACCAATCTTCCTTATCCAGATGAAAGCTTTGATGCTGTTCTTTGTTTATGGTCTGTTTTTATTGATATTTTGGACGAGAAAGACCAGCTGAAAGCAATAAAAGAGATATATAGGGTTCTAAAGAAAAAGGGTCTCGCTTTTATTGACCTGCCATGCAAAACTACTAGCAAGGGAGATTATTCCTTTATTAACAAAGAAAAAAGCATTGCAAGATACCATATTCCGAACATGCCTCAAATGAAACCCAGATTAGTTTATGTTTATACTAAAAAAAGTCTCAAGACATTAATGAAAAAAGCAAAAATTAAAAAATTCAAAATTTCTGAGGAGCCTTTTGGAGGGAGAAAAAGGCTAATTGTTAAATTTTGGAAATAAAACTCAAATAAAAGCAAAAATGAACAAAGCCGAGTTTCTTGAAAAGCTTGAAACAGAGCTAAAACTTTTAAAAAAAAGTCCAATGACAATCAGGAATTACACTTACTTCAATTCCAAGTTGCTCGAGCATTGCAACAAAGAGCCACAAGAGCTTACAGAAGATGACATCAAAAAATTCCTTGCCACAATGACCGAAAAGGCTTCTAGTTCAATAATCCTGGCAATGGCTGCCATAAAATTTGCAAGCTCAAAAGTTTTGGGCAAGGATTTAACACTCAATATAGAAAGGCCAAAGAAGGAAAAAGCCCTGCCAAGCGTCTTGAGCAAAGAAGAAATAAAAAAGCTAATTGAGGCAGCAGAAACAAGAAAATCAAGGCTCATTATCCAGTTTCTCTACAGTACTGGCTTAAGGGTTTCGGAACTCGTCAACTTGAAAGTCCAAGATCTTAACCTTCAAGAAAAAACAGGCATTGTCAAGAGGGGCAAGGGCAAGAAAGATAGACTAATTGTTTTGCCAGAAAAACTAATCCAAGAGCTCGGAGCTTACATAAAAGAGCATCCTCAAAACATTTATCTTTTTTCAGAAACTAAGCCTCTGACAACAAGAAATATACAAAAGATAATAAAAAAAGCAGCACAAAAAGCCCGAATAAATAAAAAAGTCACGCCTCACACTCTTCGCCATAGCTACGCAACTCACTTGCTTGAATCCGGCACAGACATTCGCATTATTCAAACGCTCCTCGGCCACGAAAATCTAAACACAACTCAAATTTACACCCACGTCAGCACAGAAGAACTAAAAAAAATCAAGAATCCTCTGGATGAGCTGTAATCTTTAAAACGAGCTTCAAACAACTTCTCAAAAATCTTGAAGATTTTATCAAAAAAGAAAACATAAGCTATGATGATTTTGCTGTTTTCGGTTCAGGGCCACTTGCTGTAAGAAAACTGAGAGAAGCAAGAGACTTGGACATTATAGTAAGACCATATATTTTCAAAAAACTAAAACGAAAATACCATCCAAATGAGAAGGGCTATATTTGCATCAATAACTTAGAAATAGCGCAAGACTGGCAGCCATGGTTTTCTGATGTTAATGCTTTAATCGATAGCGCAGACATTATTGGAGGCATAAGGTATGTTAAGTTGCAATATGTTCTAGAATGGAAAAAAGCCCTCAACAGGGAAAAAGACCAAAAAGACATTGCGTTGATTGAAGAGTATCTTAAAAAATCTAACCAAGAATTATAACTTCCTGTATTCTTTAACAGCTAGCCTAATGATTTCTTTTCCTATCTTGCCCCATGGGCAGTATTTCAAAAACTCCGAGGGCAAAATAAATTTCCTCGCTGGA
This sequence comes from Candidatus Pacearchaeota archaeon, assembly GCA_023511755.1. Lineage (GTDB taxonomy): Archaea > Nanobdellota > Nanobdellia > Pacearchaeales > UBA284 > DRVD01. The sequence goes on from JAIMAW010000072.1 coordinate 2,533, forward strand.
ATTTTCCCTTCTGCGGGATCAACTGTTTGTTTCTTGACTCTAGACACTCGGGCAAAATATCTCAACTGATATATCCCGCTTTTTTCTTTACTCCAAACTTTTTGATAGCCCAATG
>JAIMAW010000073.1 GCA_023511755.1 Candidatus Pacearchaeota archaeon
CATTTTTTAGATGAATATATTTATTTATATATATTTTATTCATTGAAATTATGGTGGTTTACGGATTTGTTGTTATTTTTATTATTTTATTTCTTATTTGTAGCCAAGCTTTTTTAATCTTGACTCTCTGTTATGCCATAATATTATAACTATAATAACTACTATAACCCCAGAGCAATTATTATCGTCCACAGTGGAATTGTGGGTTTTTTGGCAGTTGGTGGCGGCTGTAGCGCTTCTCTCTAGGCCGAAGGAGCTGTCTCGCTCAAGGATTTAAGAACCATGTTGGCTTTGCCGTTCGTTATTGAACTCAAGGTTAAAGCAAAATCATTGTAGTTATTTTTGTCTAAATCAAATTCTTCTGTCTCACCTATGCTAATTGTTGCCCTAATTGGCTTGCTCCATATCCATAAAGTTAGACTATTTTCATTCATTCCATCTACCTGTAACACGTGTTTTTGGCCCTTGACTGTAAAACTAATGGCTTCTCCTTGTGCAAGATTAACTTCGCAGCCTCTCGTGTTCAGGTCGCCGCATCTAAACTCGTAGTTTTTGCCTACGCAAGCTGCGTTAGCGTAGTCTACCAAGAAAAGAAATGACAGGAATAGTGCTATGAATAGCATTAAAACAAGCTTCTTCATGTTCCTTTTCCCTCTTTTTTGCTGTCTTATTGGTTGAGTTATTAAAGAAAAATTTATTTAAAAATATAACGCTCGGGGCTCTTGTTTTTTCTAGGACTTTCCAGAGTGCTATGGGATTCGTCTATTTATCGACCAACGTACGTTTTAGAAATCTGAATCAGTGCCAAATCAGTATTCTTCTTGGGGCATTTCTGGCATTTTGCTAGAACCCTTGTTGCCACTAGCCGCAATAACGTCATCAATTCTCAGAATCATCATTGCCACTTCGCTTGCACTTTTGATTGCCTGATTTTTTATTTCGAGAGGCTCTATGATTCCTTTGTCTAGAGTGTTGCAAATTGCAAGTTCCTTGGAATTAGTTGTTAAATCAAGTCCTGCCATTGTTTCTTTCTTGTCGTGCCTTGCCTTGAGTTCTGTCAAGATGTCTATAGGATCAAGGCCAGCATTTTCTGACAGAGTCCTTGGAATAACTTCTAGAGATTCGGCAAATGCCTTCACTGCTAGCTGCTCTCGGCCTTTAATGCTCTGTGCAAATTCATTCAAGCGCTTTGAAAGTTCCACTTCAAAGGCACCTCCGCCGGCAACAACAAAACCTTTCTCTAGAGCAACAACCACATCGCCAACACCATCTTTAATTGCTCGTTCAAGCTCGTCAATAACATGTTCTGTGCCTCCACGAATGAGAATTGTTAAAGCTTTAGGATTTTCGCAGCCAGTTATTAAAGTCAGGCCCTCTTCCTCTCCTTCTTTAATTTCTTTTACTAGTCTGGCTTTGCCCAAGTCTTCTGACGATAGTTCATTCAAATTGCTAACAATTTTAGCGCCGGTTGCCTTTGCAATTAAGTCAATATCACTTTTTTTTATTCTACGGCACGCAAAAATTCCAGCTTTGGCTAGATAATATTGTGCGACATCATCAATTCCTTTTTGACAAAGTACAACATTGGCGCCAACTTTCTTTATTTTTTCAACCATTCCCCTCAAAATTTTATCTTCTTGGTCGATGAAGGCTTGAAGTTGTTCAGGAGCCGTAATTTGAATCTTGGCTTCGGTTTCTGGACCCTTTACTTCGAGAGCCATGTCGAGCAATGCGATTCTTGCATTTCTAACCTGTGATGGCATATCTTGAGAAACTCTTTCTTTGTCAAGAACTATGCCCGGGATAAGCTCGGTATCTTCTATGCCTTCTCCCTTTCTTTTTTCGAGCTTAATATTATTCTTGTCAATAATTAAACCTTCTTCGCTTCTTTCGATAATTTGTTTAACAGCTTTCACAACAACCTCACTGAGCTTTTCTTTCGCCGCTTCTGCACCTTTGCCAGTCATTGCTGTCATAACAATTTGTTTTAAAAGCAATTCTTTTTCTGGTGAGACTGACACAGCAAGTTCTTTGGCGATTTGTTGAGCTTTTTCTGCAGCAATTCTATATCCTCTTGTTATAACAGTCGGATGAATCTTTTCATCAAGAAGCTTTTCTGCATTTTCAAGCAACTTACCAGCAAGTATCACAGCAGTTGTTGTACCGTCGCCTATTTCAGCTTCCTGGGTTTTGGCGATTTCTACCATCATCTTTGCAGCAGGGTGCTCTATTTCCATCTCCTCGAGGATTGTTACGCCGTCATTCGTGACAGTTATATCTCCAATACTATCAACTAACATCTTGTCCATGCCTTTTGGTCCGAGGGTTGTCTTTACAGTTTCTGCCACGATTCTCGCTGCTAGGATATTATTGCGTTGAGCATCTCTACCAAGTATTCTTTGAACATTCTCTGGCAAAATATAAACTGGCTGTTTTTCTGTCATTTTTAATTCAAAGATTACCCTTGACCCATAATATCCCTACTTAAGATATTTAAAAATTTTTCTCTAATTGAGATTACTTTCCCAACCCAAGTAAGTATTACATAATAAAACTTTTTAAATATTTCTCTGCAATGCTGCAACATAGAAAG
>JAIMAW010000008.1 GCA_023511755.1 Candidatus Pacearchaeota archaeon
ACGCTATAGTGAATTCTTTCCTGAAAATAATGCTTTTGGCTAAAGAGAAATACAAAAATATTGAGTTTAGAAAGTGTAAGAAGTGTGGCTTTGCCTCGAGTCACGATTATTGTAAAGCCTGCTCGCTTCTAAGGGAATTGAAAAGAAAGAAATAAAATTTATCCTTTTCCTAGCGCTCTTTTAACAAACCATTCATGCTTTTCCCTCATCTCCTTTGCTTCCTTGATAGAATAGACCTCGATAGCTTCGGTGTCTGTAAGGTACAAGGGCATTATCTTCTTTGCATTGACTACTCCCGAGACTCTCTCATAAACATTCTCTGGGATAAGTATCTCCCCGGCAAGGGCCTTGTTTGTTAGGGCTTTCGCCAGACTCATGGTGTTCCCTATCGAGGTGTACTTGATTGTTTTGTCCTCTCCGATGCTACTCACTACAGCAAATCCTGTGTTGATTCCCGCCTTTATACTCAGCGCAGCATTGAGACCCTTTATCGAGGCATTGAAAGCATTTGTTATCTCCCTAATCTCCTCGGCAGTCCTCACAGCCGCGACATCATGTCTGTAGCTCTTGATGACATTGAAGAATACTATAAGATTATTGCCGTACAAATCCGCGACGCCCTGGTGGCTCCTTATTTTTTCAATAACTGCCTCGAAATATCTATCAAAAATCTTGCTAAAAGCCACAGGATCCTTTTTCCTTAACTCATTGAACTGCCCAAAACCGTGTATCGGCATCATCAGGACGCTTATCTCCTGTTTTGTCCCATACACCAAGGAAGGGATTATCGCTCGCGCAGCCAGTTTAGAAGCATGTCTGTTGAATGCAACTTTAATCTCATTGCTCACGTTTTCCGTAGGTTTTAGTATAACCTGTTCTCCTGCCATTCTTTTATCCACATTGATTATCTCCCTATGCTCTTTTGCTTTTGGTTTTCTTTCTTGTTTTTGTTTTATGTACAGGACTAGTAAGAAAGCAGCAATTATCAAAAGGACCATCGCCAAAATCCAGTTGTTCATTGGCTGCTTAGGCGTCTCGAGCTCGATTGTCGCCACGATGTTTCCGGTAAGAGGCACATCGACAATCTCGAAAGTCTCCTTGCTTGAGATAAACGCAAGGTCGTAGGTTCCTTTCGGCGCCTCTAGCTTGAATTCTTGAACCTCCCCGACATCCAAGTCTAGGGCTACTTTCTTTTTAGTTATTTGATCATGGATTCTAAATTCTATTTCAATTGCCTTCTTGTAAGGCACATTGCCCTCGTTTGTAATCTTCAGTATGCCCTCCTCCAAATTAAATCCTAATTTTTCAAATTCCTCAACAGTGACTGTCCTCTTTGCACTGAGTTTGCCAGATTCTGCAGTGGCTTCTATAATATACTCGCCAGGCAGAGTGCCCCGGACAAACCTATACAATGTGTCTTTGCCGCTCTGCACAACTTCTTCGACAAGCACTGTCTCTTTGTAAAAGAAAGGAAATCTCCTCTCCCTGGAGGAGAGTCTCACACTTACAGCGCCCTCGGCAATATCGCTTCCGTCCACGATTTTTGGGGTTATCATCAAAACCTCACCAGGTACGAAATATTCCTTGTTAATCTCTATAACTATCTCTTTTGCCATGCCGAGACTAGCAGTTGCAGCCAAGACAAACAGAATAATTAGCACCAAAATAACCCCTCGCTTTTTCATGCTCCCAAGAGGAAAAGCCTCTATTTAAAATTTATTGTTCTTTATTGTTGGGCATCAGGATAAAGATATCAGGATAAAAACGCAATACATTGCAAGAGACTATAATGAATTATAATAAACTTTATATATTCAAGGAGCCCCTTGATAGTATGGTCCTTAAATCTCTGTTAATTCCTTTTCTTTTCCAGGTAGGCCCTACTATAGAGGAAGCAAGGGCGGAGATTATAAAGTATTGTGATAGGTTTTTCACACAGATGATCCGGAGCGTAGAAACTAAGGACATGAAAAGTTTGCTCAAGTTCAATGAGGATTTTGATACCACTGCTTTCAAAGAAATAATACTCGGGGGCGAAAAGCAAAATAAGAAACAAGCCATTCTTGCCAGCCTAAAAGAACAAAAGGATGAGGCCCTAACCGCGATAAAAAATGCAGATATTAAAAAAGGAAAAGGCTGTTCTGTCATCTTATCCTACCAATGGGACGGATGCAAGGTAGAAGAGGAGTATTCTTTCAGCCTTCCCGGGAAAAGCACATGGGTGCTTAGTGAAATCAAAACAGGAGAACGAACTATTTATGTTGGGGATTATCTCACTAAAGAGGAAAGAGAGAAAGTAAATAAGGAATTTGATGAACTTGCTAAAAGCTATTCTCCAGAGAAATTTGATGATGGCATAGATGGGAAGATAAATAGGGGCGAGATAGTGCTAGAAAAACCGAGAGAAGAGGCGAGAGAAGAGCAAGTAGCATCGCCTCTTGAATTTTCTGTAGAGGAGGAGTATACAAGGATAGTTTATGCTAAGGAGTTGTGGGAGGTTGAGAATCTGCCCATCTCCGAGACGTTAGAGAAAGAGCTGGAAGGAAAGTATCACAAGGTATGGGTTCTTAAAATTAAAGTCAGGGGCACCTCAGCAAAAGAGGAGTATGTCAGTTTTGAGGTTTTGCCTCTCGTGGATTCTAGAGGCAATACATATTATCCAATATCCCGCTATGATGATTCTTTCTGGAAGATATTTAACGGAGACGCAGAGATGGATTACACTGTGACAGAGAGAACACCCATAACAAGGCAAGTTCCCTTTTTGTACTGGTCCAATGCTGATCCATGCTGGCAAAAACACCTTATCCCAAGAAATACGATTTTCAAAATAGGCGATAGCAATACTGAAGTAAGAAGCCCTTGATGAGGCCCTATTTGGTTGTTTAAGTTAATTTTATAAATCTCCCCTGTCTACTAGTTTTATGAAGATACTGACTCTTCACTGCGACTATATCCGCTTCAAGCCTGTCAAAGCCGCTATATCGAAGCCAGAGGAGATAAAAAAAGAGGCAAAGCTTGGAAACGAGATAAAGGAATGTCTTGTGGTATTAAGTGCAGTCGAGAAGCAAGATGAGGGCAATGAGAAGGCCATAGTCAAGAATCTCGTATCTAATGTCAAGAGTATAGCAGTACAAGTGAAGGCAAAGAAGATAGTTCTGTACCCTTATGTTCATCTTACAAATACACCATCAAAGCCAGACACCGCCCTATTTGTCCTGAGAGAGGCCGAGAAAGAATTGAAAGAACTAAAGTTCAGCGTCATCAGGGCGCCCTTCGGGTGGTACAAGGAGTTCGAGCTCAAGTGCAAGGGGCATCCGCTCAGCGAGCTTTCTCGCGAGATTAAGACAGAGGAGATAGCCCCAGGTAAAAAAGAAAAGGGAGAAGGAGCAGCTGAATCAGAAGCACTGAAGGCAGAAAAGAAACTCAAGTCAGAATGGTTCATACTTACTGATACAGGTAAGCTCCACAGGCTTAAATTCGGCAAAGGTAAAAACAAAGACGAACTTGCCGGCTTTGATTTTTCCAAACATGCCGCCTTGGAAAAACTTGCTCGTTATGAGATGAAAAAAATAAGGGTAGTTGGCCAAGAGCCAGCCCATGTTAAGTACATGAGGAAACTCGAGCTAGTTGATTATGAATCCGCAAGCGACCCAGGCAATTTGAGATATTATCCGAAAGGCCGCATGGTCAAGGCGCTGATAGAGGATTATGTTACGAAAAGGATGCATGAATACGGCGCCCTCGAGGTAGAAACTCCGATAATGTATGACTACGAGCATCCCAGCCTTAAAGCATATTTGAACCGCTTCCCGGCAAGGCAGTACAGCATAGACACGCCGAACAAGAAAGTGTTCTTGAGGTTCGCAGCATGCTTCGGGCAGTTCATTATGGCTAGCCAAGCAGTGATAAGCTACAAGGATTTGCCGCTCAAGCTTTATGAGCTGACAAAATATAGTTTTAGGGTAGAGCAGCGTGGCGAGCTTGTCGGCCTGAAGCGATTGAGAACATTTACAATGCCGGACTGCCATGCATTATGCAAGGACATCGAGCAGGCAAAGCAGGAGATGGCCTTGCGCTTTATACTAGCAAAAGACGTCCAGCAAAATATAGGTCTGGATTTCCACAATCTCGAATTGGCTATAAGAGTAACAAAAGATTTTTATGAGAAAAATAAGGAATTTATCGTCTCGCTAGTAAAGGAATTCGGCAAGCCAGCCTTGCTCGAAATGTGGCCTTCCCGTTTCTTCTACTTCGTTACAAAATACGAGTTCAATTTTATCGACTCGCTTAACAAAGCATTCGCCCTGAATACAGACCAGATAGACGTTGAAAACGCAGAGCGTTATGGCATTTATTATGTTGATGAACACAACAAAAGAAAACCCGTGACAATCCTACATCTCTCGCCTTCTGGGGCAATAGAGAGAGTCATGTGCTCGTTGCTAGAACAGGCATATTTTGATGAGAAGCAAGGCAAAAACCCTTGTTTGCCTTATTGGCTTTCACCTACGCAAGTGAGGATTGTCCCGATAAGCGAGAAATTTATAAATGAGGCTGTAGCTCTTGCCGAAGACCTCAATGACCTGCCTTGTCGCGTTGATGTCGACGACCGACCTCTCCATGTTGAAAAAAAAGTGCTTGAGGCTGAGCAAGAATGGGTGCCTTTTGTAGTGTGCCTCGGCAAAAGAGAGCTCGAAAAGAAGAGCCTCAATGTCAGAATCAGAAGAATGAAGGGCAAAGTGATAGAGATAAAGATGCCAGAGCTCAAAAAGCTGCTCGAGCAGGAACAGAGAAGCATGCCATGGCGCCCGTTACCATTGCCACTTCTTCTTAGCAAGCGTCCGAAATTCGTGTAGTTTTGTACTAAGAAATGTCATTTCAAACCATACTAAAAAGATTGAAAGAATCATCTGAATTCAAAAGGTTCAAGAGGAAGCATAGAAACATCTTCTTGTTCAGCGCTTTCTTTGTCCTGAAGCCCGATTTTGAAACTGACACGCAGCAACTCGATTATTTCCTGGAGAAAAACAAGGCAGCGACTTTCTATATTGATAGGGATATCAAACATAAGATAGACGAGTTCAGCCCCCAAAGCAATATCACGGCACTCAACGAGAGAATAAAAATAGACCTCAAGGACTTGAGAGAGATAATCAAGAACGAGCTCGAGAATAAGTCGCTCAAGGAGTCAGAAGTCAACAAGATTATAGCGATCCTACAGAAAGTAAATAACAGGCAGATGTGGAATGTAACGTGTATGCTGACAAGCTTGAAAATCCTGCAGCTTCATATAGATTGTTTCACGGGAGAAGTCATAGAGAGCAAGCAAGGAAGTATTTTTGATTTTATACAAGTCAAGAAATAATCTCTTTTTTTTCTTCTATTCGCTCTTCTGCCCATTCTTTTTTCGGGGCATTCTCCTTGAGCCATATATTTATTTCCTCAAAAGGAGCCGGTTGTTCTAGTACTATTTTCTCTTGGGTATCTAGATGTAACACTGGCAAGAATCCAGCTATCTTCTCGTCCCTGCTTTCCCCCACGAGCATAGTGTATGTCAACTTTTCTTCATCATTTTTTTTGCCAAGAAAAAAATCCCTGATTTTTTTGTACAGTTCAATGATCCTCTGTTTGACGTCAACAGTTTTTCTTGGAAGGACAGTCTCAATGTTATATCTTGCTCTCCTAAACGCAAGCTCTTTTTTTATCCTTCTGTGCTCTGTGTTTATTGCCTTGTCCAAGGCAACCATCAGCTCTTGGAGTGTAACCTTGCGACCGCGAGGCAAAGGCGTTTTCGGCAGTATCTCCGGCAACTCACCATCGTAAAAATCAATTATCTGGCTTGGCCCAACAATTTCATCTTTCCTCGTTTTTTCCTCAAAAAGAATTTCGTCTATGCTCAATATATTATCACGTAATCTCTCGGACTTGATCCTCAGCAGCAAGGCTGCTGCCAAGAGGACCTTGGAAGAGATGAAGAATGTCCCTTCCTCAAGCTCTTGCAACTGCCTGATTTTCTCGACGTATTTCCGAGCCAAGAGCCCCAGGTCTATATCCCATGGGTCGAGCTGTTCTGTCTGTATCAAGTCATATATAATGGCTTGCCAGCTAAGCTCTCGGGAAATGAGCAGGTCATAAAGCTGGTCCTGCCCTATCTTGTTATTCTTGTAGCCATTGCTACGGCCATCGTTATCATTTGCGTAGCTTTTCATTATTACAAGAAGAAAAAGTGGGTTAAAAAGAATTAGTAACTACTACATAATTACTACACACCGAAAGATTTATAAACTCCAGACGCCTTGGTTTTTTATCACCTCTTTTTACCCAGGAAAGGCTTGAGGGGACATCTCCTTGATTTTCCCGAGAGTCTTTCCCAGGGTTTTCAATCCTGTCATTTGATCCTTTCTGTTCATCTTATTAATAAAAACTGAGGTTTTTAGCGGATTACGCCATTATTTATTTAAGTTCTGGCCCGCTTTTTTATTTTCAATCTTTTATTTGCCAGAATTTATTAGAATTCCTCTTTTTTTGAACATCTATTTGAATTCTGTATAATGGCATCTGCCACAGAACAATCGGTCTTTAGATTCTGCAAGAAAAATTCCGGGCCCGCATCTTGGGCAGAACTTAGCGGTCCTTTCTGCTTTGATTCCAGAAATCTTGTATTTCTTATATCTCTCGCTGCTTTTCTTGGGTTTCCTTTTCTTCTTTCCCGGGCCCGTTGTTTTAGGTAGTTTTGCCATTTCTTTTATCCCTCCCCTCCTTCCTTTTTCGCTTCAACAATTTTTTTCTCTTTCTTTTTGGGCTCGAACTTTTTCAAGGCCTCCTCGCTTTTGTAGACATACGCAGAAACAAGCGCCTCGCGCATCCCAAAACTCGGCGCTATTTTCTTTATTACTATTCTTTCCTTTGGAGTATTAGTAAGTTTAGCTATAGCCTCCTGCATCTGTATATTTGAAGGTGTTGCATCGGTTTCAGTGACCCTAATCAGAATCTCTTCACGTTCGACGAGAGGCTTGCTTTCTTGTTTTTCTATTTTGAAATCCATTTTCCCGAAAAATTTAAGAGATTTTCAGAGCATAATTGCCCTTTCTTTTTATTTCCAGTTTCTTTGCTATTTCTGATTTTTCTGGATTGAGGATGATTACGCGACCTTTCCAATTCTCAACAAGATTAGTGCTTTCGCAGACGGGGCACTTGTCTTCTTCTACGAACGCCTTGCAATGTTTGCAGACTTTTTTCCCTTTTGCCATTTTTCAGTTTTTTACTTTTTCTTCTCCTTCTTCTCTTTACTTTTAGCCTCCTTTGCCTCAGCTCTCGCCAATTTCTCCGCAGCAAGCTTCGCTTTTCTCTTATCCTCCTGTATCCACTCTAACTTGCCAAGCCCTGGCTGCCTCATTGTTAGGCCTATCTTTGGGGGCGTTGTTTTGTGACTTATCGCGACAATCCTCGCCAAGCACAAGTCGTTTTTCCTTAGGACTCTCTTAGTGTTTTTGCCGATGAGCGAGTCGCTTTTACTAAAACTTACAAAATCATCCATCGTTTGGCTAATGTGTATCATTGCCTCAAAGGCCCCAATATTAAGGAAGGCCCCGAAATTGGTTATCTGTGTGATATATCCAAACACCAACTCCTGTAGTTCTGGCTTGAACACAAGCAGTTTGAAAACAGAATCATAATAAGCCGCTGGATCGCCAGGGATCAAAATACCCTCGCCAACTGAAACAACCTCCAGAACAGCTACAACAGCCCCAATCTCTTCGTCCACATAATTCTCAAAACTTTTCTCTAGCTGTTTCTTTACAGCCTCTTTAATTGGGATACCAAATAGCTCTGGCTCAACTCGTACATGGTCTGCAATTTCAACTATTCTAAACATTTTTAGGATTTTTAAGCTTATTACTCTACTGTATGTTACGGGGTATTTTTAAATCTTTTTGAATGCCCGCAAGTTTTCAGAAATTTGTTAACGGTTTTCAGGCTTTTTTTCTGGTTGGGCCATTTCAAAACTCTTGTTGCCTTGGAGTATGGGAGCCATTTGTATTTGTCATGTTCTTTTTTGCTTATTTTTACTTTGCCTTTCTTTACCTCAGCGGCAAACAAACGGTAGCTAAAGCCTTTGACTTTCCTCTCGTGTTGTGTTCTTTTATCATATATAAAGCTACCATGCTCATTGAAGGGGATAATGCTTACAGCCCCGAGCCCCGTTTCTTCTTTCACCTCTCTTTTAACAGTGTTCTCTATTTTTTCCCTGGCACGAGTTCCTCCTTTTGGGAATTCCCAGCCTCGCCAGTGCCATTTACGGTGCAAAAGCAGATATTCGGGCCCGGGCAAAGCATACACAACGACAAAAACTCCCTTTCTAAATTTGTTGTACGTCATTTTCCCCTTTAGTACAGATATTTCTTTTGCCTTATTTTTATCACAGGAATATTTAATTTTTCTGCTTTTTTGCTCAATTCCTTGTCCATTGTTCCTATCGCTGCCCCGCGCTTCTTTGCAACGAGCAAGATTGCATCATCAGTTTCGCCATTTTGTCTCTCAATTTTGACTTTTTTTGTTTTCAAAAAAGTCAGGGCGATTGATGCCGCTACTCTATCGGCAACCTTGGTCTTGCCCCGTTTACCTTCGCTCAACTTCTTCAATTCGTCAATTATTTGGTTTATCACAATGAGATTGTAAGGCCCCAATTCGTCAAGCATCCTGTACTTTACAAGATAAACCAAAAAGTTAGTGTCCGGAATCAGTCTTGCTGAATTCATTTTTTTCTCGCGCTATCTCTTCGACATGCACTTTTCCATCCTCTTTTTTTAAATTAAAATAATCATAAAATTTATCACTCGTCTTTAATTCGAAAGTCCTGCCTGTTTTTTTTGCAGTGATGAGATTGTTCGTGATAAAGTGCTTGATATGGTCATAAGCCTTATTGCCCCTAATCTTGACAACGATACTTTGTTTTATGGGCTGCTTGTATGCTATTATCGCAAGAGTCTCCTGCTCAGCCTTGGTGAACTCGCTCTCGCCTGTAGCCAGTTTGTTAACCAGGAATGAGAATTCGGGTCTGACGTCCATTTTCCACAATTCACCCCCTTCAGCTTCCCGTCTCAAAACAATAATGCTGCCCCCGATCTTCTCATATCTCTTTTCTAATTTTCCTAGCAGCTCTTTCAACATAATGGGATTTATTCCGGTGAACCTTACAAGGTCATCAATGCTGAGGTAGCGCGCCGCAAGGAACAAACAAGCCTCTACTTTCTTGAGTAGCTCTTCCTCTTCTCTGTCCTCCGTTCGCTTCTCATCTTCCATTTTCTACCTCCTTCTCTAATGCAAAATATTTACAGACGCAACAGCCATACTCTTGGAATATATTGGTGAACATCAGTTCCGCGACTTTCCTGTTTACAGGCGGCCTTGGATTCATGGCCATCGCCCGACATCTCTGGAGCTCTCCCCCATCATTAGGCTCATAGAACCTATACTGGCAATAGTTACAATCCATCTTCAGTATTTCCTCTTCAGTTAATGACATTATATCGCCCATTTTGACCTCTAAGTTATAGCAAATCTCAGCAGGGCCCCGATGCCTTTAAGATTGCTGAATTGTATGCCCTCATGAGTTTCAGTCGAAACATATACTACCTCGGCAGCAATGCTTTTTGCCTTCTTTTCCATCTCGCTTGCAATTTTCTTGTCAAATGATGTTGATATTATCAAGGTATCCACGGCCCCCACCTCGAGTGCCTTGTTAACATTTTCGACACCATAAGTTACCTTTTCAGGCTCTTTCCCAAGGGTCGTGAAAAATTTTTCTAAAATTTTCTTCTCCTTTGTAATTTCTGCTTCTGCTAACTCATCTCGCGAGGCTTCGACAAGGTGGTGCAGCCCGCGCTCATCAGTATAGCCAACGTCCTTGATGGTTATAATCTTTTTCCTCAGCTCTGTTATCAGCTGACCTTCCTTGAGCCACTCTTCTTTCGTCGGCCCCGGACCGCCTATAATTAATCCCTTGAACCTGGGCATCCCAAAGAAAAGTTCTTTGGCATTTTCCGAAATCCTGCGGTAAAATTCCTTGGCGAGCTCTTCTGTTATCCTTTCAAACCTCTGCGCGCTCTGGCCGCCTGCCTTGATTTTGCCAGGCACCCCGCTTGTCAAATGCCTGAGCTTGCGAATGCTCTTGCCTTCTAGAGTGCCCAGGGTGGCTTCTTTCCGGTCCAGGACAATAAGGCCATAAACTTCCTTGGCTTCGAGCATTTCTTTCAAGGGCACAAGAACAAATGTCTGGTCACATCTGTAAAATCTGACCTTCAGGGGCTGTGGCGGTTCAATCGCCCACAACTTTATGTCGGGCTGGCCTTCTGTCTTACTGACATTGCCGCAGAATATTGCGAGGCCATTCTCAGGCAATTTCTTGTATAACTTGAGGTGCCTGAGAATTCTCTCGAGGGCGTCAATTACATTCGTTCTCGTTGTTTTACTTTTGATGTTCTGTGCAGTGCTCTGCTCCGAGACAAGTTGTGTAGTTACTTGGTTGATGTTCGCGCCAGCCGGAGCGTAAACAGTAATAAGTTCAGTATGTCTCCCGCGGTAACTCTCAAGCTCTTCAATAAGTGATTGTAACTTCGCCCTTTCTGCTTCTTCCATTTTTAAATTGCTAACTTGACCTCCTTAAAAAATTGCTAAAGAAGTTTTATTCCAAATTTGCCTTCTTTAATCTCTCGAGCCACCGTGACCGCCTTCAAGTCTTCTATAAATCCTTCTAACTCTTGTATCTTCTCCTTTTCAATTGTCAAAATAATTTCTGTTTTCAGAGATTTCTGTGCTTTAGACTTGGATTGTCTCACTTCATTAATAATTTTTATCGCACGGTCGCCCTTTTCCTCGATTTTATCGTCGATAAAATCCGATTCTGCCCCGGGCCATTTGGCAATGTGAATGCTTTTAACCTTTTCATACTGTTTGAAATATTTTTGATAAATCTCTTCTGTAATGTAGGGCATTATCGGAGCAAAAAGTTTCAAGAGTGTTAAGAAAGCATTGTACAAAGAGTATTGCGCCGAATTTTTTTCTTGAGTATTGCCCTGATAAATTCTTTTTTTGATAATCTCGAGATAATTATCACAAAAAACTCTCCAGAAAAATTGTTCTATTGATGATTTTGCCTTGGAGTATTCGTAATTTTCCATAGCTTCAGTGTATTCTCTGATAAGTCGATTTAATTTAGAAAGAAGCCACAAATCAAAAGCCTCGATTTTCTTTGGTTTCTTGATTTTTTTGAGATGTATAGAAACAAATTTTGCAGCATTCCACAACTTTATTATAGTTTTTTGTCCCGTAAGCAAATCCTTTTCTTGGTACTCTAAGTCCTCGCCAAGTTTGCTCGAAGCAGCCCAGAATCTTAGGGCATCAATCCCTTTTTTTTCCATAATGTCCTGCGGTTCGATGACATTCCCTTTCGATTTCGCCATTTTCTCGCCGCCGAGCGTTACAAAACCAGAAATCATTATCTCTTGCCAAGGGATCTTATTGTAGTGATACAATGCTTTGACAATAGTATAGAAAGCCCATGTTCTTATTATATCATGAGCCTGTGGCCTCAATGTCATTGGCAAAAATTTCGATGGCTCTTTATTTATTAACAATAAAGCAATTTCTGGTGTCAGGCTTGATGTGGCCCAGGTATCAAGAACATTTCTTTCGGGCTCAAACTCGCTAGAGCCACATTTACACTTTCTTTTTGGCTTTTCTTTTATAGGATCCACCGGCAGTTGTTTTTCTTCGGCAAGAATCACTTGTTTACATTTTTTGCAATACCAAGCCGGAATAGGCACCCCGAAATGTCTCTCGCGAGAAATGCTCCAGTCCCATTCCAGGCCGTTAATCCAGTTTTCATAACGTTTCTTCATAAAGTCAGGATACCACTTGATTTTTCTTCCTTGCTCTATAAACTCTTTTTTCTTGTCTAAAATTTTGACAAACCATTGTCTCGTTGGAAGAAACTCGATTGGCGTGCCACACTTATCATGAACATTAACCACATGCATTATTTTTTCTTGTTTCACAATAAGTTTCTCGCCAGCAAGCTCTCCCAAAACCGCTTCCCTAGCTTCCTTGATTGTCCTTCCCTTGAACTTGCCGGCACGCTCGTTCATTGTTCCGTTATAATTGAAAATGATTTTTGGCTTCAATTTCTTTCTTTTGATTGCTTCAACATCATACTTATCGCCATAAGAGCATACCATCATTGCTCCCGTTCCTTTAGCCATATCAGCAGAACTGTCCTCCATTATTTCAACTTCCTGGCCAAAAATTGGCACGATAACTTTTTTACCTATAAATTTTTTGTAACGTTCATCACTAGGATTTACAAAAATAGCAAGACAAGAAGCAAGAAACTCGGGCCTTGTCGTTGCAATATTAATTTTTTCTTTCGAGTTTTTAATTTGAAAGGCAATAGTTGTAAAGAGTGTTTGTTCTTGTTTGTCTTCGAGTTCGGCTTGTGCAACAGGCGTCTGGCATTCTACACAAAAAATTGTCGGAAATTCTGCCGTATAAATTAAACCTTTCTTGTAAAGCTCGATGAATGATTTTTGGCTTATCCTTTGACAATGTTTGTCAATTGTCGAGTAATAAAGATCATAGTCGCACGATATGCCTAACCTTTTCCAATCTTGTATAAAATCCCTGCGGATCTTTTCTAAGGTTTTCAGGCATAATCCGATGAACTCGCTACGGCTCATGTTCTTGCTTTTAACACCATTGAGCTTTTCCACGAGTCTTTCAGTTGGCAACCCATTGTCGTCTGTGCCAAAGGGATAAAAAATATTGCCGTGATACATTCTCCTGAATCTTGCAATGAAATCCTGCTGCGCATAACTAAAAGCATGCCCCAGATGCATCTTGCCCGAAACTGTAGGTGGTGGAGTGTCAATAGAAAAAGCGATTTTTTCCTTTGGATCAAACCTATAAATTTGTTCTTTTTCCCAGTAGTTTTGCCACCTCTTCTCAATGGCCTTGATATCTAACTGCTGATTGTTTTTTCCCTCTTTCACTTCACTCCCTTCTTTTTTCTTTGCTTTTTTAACGCTTCTTTTCATGCTATACACAGGCAAAAATATTTTTTAAATCTGTCGAATTTCACATTTTACCGAAATCTATTTAAACCTTCTAGCACTATTTTTATTAATGGCAAGCCGCTTGAAAAAGAGGAAAAGGTCAGAAATTTCTGCACCGCGAACCGGGCCCAGAGATGAGGTGAGAGAGAAGCTCATCGTTATGCTTTTCCTGGTGTTTGTGATTCTGGCTATTACAGTATTATTTGAAGGTGCTCCTTACACTATTCCAGAGCAAGAGGCGGGGAAATTTACTAGTGCAGCGACAATAGAAACAGATATGCCGGCAACGGGATACCTCAGGAACTCGAGATTCAATGGCTCTGTCAGTCTGACATTGCAAGAAGGTGATTTGTTGCCACCAAACACAGAAATCCTTTTTCTTATAAGTTCAAACAAGACAAACAATTGTTCAAAATATGTTTGTGATAACAACGTCGTTGTTGATTGGTATAGATATAATAATGCCACAAATGAGTGTG
>JAIMAW010000074.1 GCA_023511755.1 Candidatus Pacearchaeota archaeon
AACGCGTCCGGCAGTACATTGAGGGGAAGAGGTTGTATGGAACGTCATGAAGCGTTAGAAATCGTCAAAAAGCAGCTTACCGACCACCGTTACCAACATACGCTTGGAGTGATGGAAACCGCTATCGCTCTAGCCAAACAGTACGGGGTGGATGAAAAAAAGGCAGAGTTAGCCGCCATTTTTCATGACTACGCAAAATTTCGTCCGAAAGAGGAAATGAAACGAATTATTTTAGAGCAAAATATGCCAAACGATTTGCTTTTGCATAATACCGAACTTTGGCATGCGCCAGTCGGCGCTTATTTAGTGCAAACGGAAGTCGGCATTAACGACGAAGACATTTTAAATGCGATTCGTTACCATACATCTGGTCGTAGCGACATGACGTTATTAGAGAAAATTATCTATATCGCCGACTATATCGAACCAGGACGAATATTCCCTGGAGTAGAAGAAGTGCGTGAACTAGCGAAACACGACTTAGACGAAGCACTCATCCAAGCGTTAAAAAATACAATTCAATTTTTATTGAAAAAAAATCAACCGATTTATCCAACGACGATTGATACGTACAATGCACTCATGATGAAGAAAAAGGGGGAGTCTGCTAGTGAATGAACGTGATATTTTGCGCGTCGCCGTTCGGGCGGCCGATGAAAAAAAAGCAGAAAATATTGTCGCGCTAAATATGAAAGGCATTTCACTTGTCGCCGATTATTTTATGATTTGCCACGGCAATTCGGAAAAGCAAGTGCAAGCTATTGCGCGGGAAATTAAAGAAAAGGCGGAAGAACAACAAATTCCGGTCAAACGGTTGGAAGGATTCGACGAAGCAAAATGGGTGCTCGTCGATTTAGGCGATGTTGTCGTTCATGTGTTTCATAAAGACGACCGCGCATATTACAACTTAGAACGTCTTTGGGGCGATGCGCCGGTAGAAGACGTGGCGAGTGATTTCGTGCAATGACGTACGAATCGTTTGCCTATTGGTATGATGCGTTAATGAGTGAAGCGCCGTATGACGAATGGAAAGCATTTGTCGAGCGAAAGGTACGTCAATACGGTCGCGCAGATGCGAAACGGGTGGTCGATGTTGGCTGTGGCACGGGGGAGTTAGCCGTTCGCTTAGCGAAAGACGGCTTTTTCGTGACAGGGGTCGATTTGTCAGAAAATATGCTCGCCGTTGCACAAGAAAAAGCCGAGCGGGAGCGTGTGAACGTCGCGCTTTTCCAACAAAATATGGCCGAACTAGACGTTCCGCCAGTCGATATCGCCGTTATTTTTTGTGATTCACTCAACTATTTATTAACAGAAGCAGATGTCATGCAAACGTTTCGTCGGGTGCATGCATCGCTTCAAGAAGGCGGCTTGTTGTTGTTTGACGTTCATTCCGTCTATAAAATGGAGCAGTTTCAAGGGGCGACGTTTGCGGATAGCGATGAATCGGTCAGCTACATTTGGCAATGCGAGCCGCTCGATACGCCGTATACGGTCGCTCATGAACTAACGTTTTTTGTGCAAACGGATCGAGGGCTTTACGAGCGGTACGATGAATCGCACGTCCAGCGCACGTTTACGCAGCAACAATATGAACAATGGCTTGCGGATGCAGGATTTACTGTGCTCGAAGTATGCGCCGACTTTACGGATTCCGCGCCGTGCGACACGTCAGAACGAATTTTTTTCGTCGCAAAAAAATAAGCTGTCCAAGGTGGCAGCTTATTTTTTTTAGCAGGAATTTTGTCGTTTTTGCCGAATTAATGAAATTGGTTATGAACTTTTTTTATTTCTTCGACAAATTTTGCATTCGTTTTTTCAAAAACGTGGGCAAACATCTCGCCAACTTCTGCTTCTAGCACCGCAATTCCTTCGCCAGTAATTCCGCCTTTGACGCACACTTTTTCTTGCAATGTCGGAAGGGTATACATCTTTTTTTTCAGCAATTCCCCAACGCCAATGATCATGTCGCTCGCCAATTCGGTCGCCATCTCTTTTGAAATGTTTGTTTTTTGTACGGCAGCGTCGATAAACCGCTGCAGCAAATAGCTAAAAAAGGCTGGTCCGCAGCTGGCGATATCGGAGGCGATTCGCGTGATGTCTTGGTCGATGAAGACAGGGGTAGAAATCGCTTGAAACAAACGCTCGATATGCTTGCGGTAATGCGCGGCGCATCGATGGCCAAAAGTAATTAACGAACTGCCAGAAAGTGCCCGATTTGTAATGCTCGGAATGACGCGAGCGACGTGGCAAGGGACAACGGACTCGAGCTGCTCGACGGCAATTGGGCTTGTAATTGAAACGAGGCAATGCTCGGCTGTCCAGTAAGGTGCTAGCTCGATTAAAAGGGGGTGAATATCTAATGGTTTGATGCATAAAAAGACGATGTTTGTCCGTTGAATGACTTCTTCTGGATTGGCTACTACTTCGATTTGCGGGTAAGTGTGTTGAACGTCCAACGCTTTTTTCATTGTGCGATTCGTGATGACGATATCTTGTTCAGCTACCGCACGTGCTTCTATCCATGCCTCAATGAGCATTCTCCCCATGTTGCCTGTGCCAATCACACCGATTTTCACGGC
>JAIMAW010000075.1 GCA_023511755.1 Candidatus Pacearchaeota archaeon
CAGATAGTACTCCATTTTTGTTTTTATACAGTGGCTTGTCTTTTGGCAAGGATGAATGACGCGAGCAAAGCCTCGAGCTGGATGAAGTCGTCTGAACCCTCTACCAAACGGAACTCGGTTTCGCCACATTTTTCAACCAGCCTTATCTTTTCTTCCTCCCTAATATTTAAATCCCATATCTCCCGCTGAATTGCCTTGATTATATCTATGCCCCCGAGGCCTTGTTTCAGCATAACCTCGAGCAGTTTTTCTCTTGCGTCCAAAAAAGAACCTTCCAGGGCTAGTTCAAGAATATGTTTAACATCAGAGGGTTTTGCCTCTGCGATAATCTCGTAGATAGTATTTTCGTCTATCTCTTTTGTCACGCTTGCGCTCGCTTGTAGGATATTTATCACTCTACGTAAGTCTCCTTTGCTAATGTCATAAAGGCTCTCTAAGGCTCTTTGGGTTATTTTTAATTTTTCCTCTTTAGCAATTTTTTCAACTATTTTTGCGACATCTTTTTTCTCGAGCAATTTGAATCTGAAGATGCTACAACGGCTCTGAATCGGGTCTATAATCTTGCTGCTCGTATTGCAGCTCAGAATGAAACGGCAGGTGTTTGTGA
This sequence comes from Candidatus Pacearchaeota archaeon, assembly GCA_023511755.1. GTDB lineage: Archaea > Nanobdellota > Nanobdellia > Pacearchaeales > UBA284 > DRVD01. The sequence goes on from JAIMAW010000075.1 coordinate 608, forward strand.
ACATCTCCATTGTTCTTCTCAATGCTTGTTGTGCTTCCTTTGTCAAAGCGTCGCTTTCGTCAAGGAAAATTATTTTGAATGGCCCGCTAAACGCCTTTGTGCGAGCAAAGCTCTTGACTTTTTGCCTTATCACATCTATGCCTCTCTCATCACTCGCATTTAGCTCGAGAAAGTTTTCGTGCCATGCCTCACGAAAGAGGGTTTTTGCTATTATTAATGCCAGAGTTGTCTTGCCACTTCCAGGCGGGCCTGAGAAAAGTAGATTGGGCATATTCCTTGACTGAACAAAGGCCCTGGCCCTCTTGACAATCTCGGCATGGCCTATAATATCATTAAACTCTCTGGGCCGGTATTTCTCTGTCCATATCAAGTTCTCGTTCTCTTTGCTGTCCTTAGCCTGCATAGTAAAGAAAGAATAAAGAGTTTTTATAAATCTTCTGTTTTATTATTTTTCCTTGCCATTATTATTTTAGATATTTAAAAGTCATTCATACTTTAGAAATAACAAATTTCGAGCCAGTGAAAGCAGAAGTTACTGCTGTGAAGATAATGCCCCCTACTTGTGTCTTGAATATTGGTTCTGTTAGCGGCTCGCCTGTTCTCGCCTCGAATTTTTGTATGATTGTGCGTATCTCATCTTCGCTGAGAGAGAGTTTTATTTCCTGTGGTCTGCCATCGCGCGTGATCCTTATCGGCAGTTGGGCGCCATCGCACTCTATCAGAGATATCTTTGGGTCCATAATAAGAGGGTTCAATTTACCAAGATCTAGGGGTATCAGAGCCATAGGTGGTCTCTCAGGAGCAGGTTCTATTTTCTTGGGAGGAGGCGGGGGTGGTTGTTGAGCTTTTTCCTGAGCCACTCGAGGGAACTCTGGGAATTCAACGTGAGCGACTGTTTCTTCTGGGGAGATCTCTGCCTTTTGTGGCAATGGCCATTCCTTTTTAGCTGGTGGGGGGAGGGGTAATGGCGGTAGGTGCCTCTTGTATATTGGGGGCTCTGGGATAGGTAGCTTTTCCTCTGCCGGAGGCGCTCCTGGCATAGGTACAGCTTCTATCTCTTCTGCCTCTTCAACCTTCCTTTTCTTTCTTTTTTTCACCTTGGCTCTTTTTTTTCTCTCCTCTTTACTTTCTTCTTCCAAGGTAAGGGGACCGAATTCCTCACGAAACTCTTCCTTTTTTATTATACTCGGCATCATCTTCCCCTCTAGAAGAGAAATCTCTTCTTCGATGCCATGATCCTCGAAAGTCTTCCCTATTTTTTTTCTTGCTATAACTACTTGCTCGAGAAAAGCCTCTGCAAATTCAACATTATCTTTAAGAGTATCTTTTTTTCCAGCCATTTTTACGCCATTTCCAGAAAAAACATTAAAAAAGGATTAAAAGGAAAATTCTGGGAGCGGCTTTGGTTTGTAGCCTTCTGGTGCCTGTTTTGTTTCCTTGCTCTCTCTAATTGTCTTTTCCAGCAGTAGCAAACCGCGAGCAATTGTTTTGTTCTGTCTCACGAGCCCCTCCATTTTTGCTGTCAAATCCGGCGGAATAGCTGTGACCGCTCGTGGTTTTCCCTCCTTGAATGATTTGCTTGCCTCTTCGAACAAGGCCAATAAACCTGAAACCTTGCTGTTCAATACCTTCAGCTCGGCCGCTATAGTCGTAAGAGTCTTTTGCAATGCTATCGTGTTATCTAACAACAAGTTAATCGCTCCACCGCCACCCTTTTCCTCTTTTTTTGCCATGCAACAATAAGGGTGAAGATGTTTAAAAAGTTTTGGTTAAAAAACTTTATAAGCGACTCTTGTTTTATGCTTGCGAGCGGGGGTGCCGGAGTGGCCAAACGGGCAGGACTTAAGATCCTGTGGCTTAGTGCCTGCGAAGTTTCGATTC
>JAIMAW010000076.1 GCA_023511755.1 Candidatus Pacearchaeota archaeon
TTATTTTGCTATTTGTTTTTCTTCATGGCTCAAATTTTTAAGATGAAACCATGGGGCTACGAAAACAATTCCACCAGCTTTTCCATTTGTCCTTTCTAGATATCTCAAGACAGCCTGGCAGCCTATCGAATGGGCAACAAAATAAGTGTTCTTGTCTGGTTTCGGAACACGTTTTTTCAAAAAGAAAACCCATTTTTCTATTTCGATAGTGTCGGGCATCGCTAAAGCTTTAACTTTGAAGCCCCTTTCCCTTAGTTCTTTTTTAGCCAAGGAAACCAGTTTGTTCTCGGACTTCCGCCCCAGCCGTGAACAAAAATTATTTTTTCATTTTTTTCTCGGCAAAAGATAAAGGAAGTACAAGAGATAAAGCAGATAGAGCCAGTAGAGTCTCGAATCGAGCAATCCAAGAAAACCCAAAAAGCCCAGGAATCCAAGATAGCCCAGAGGATTGCCAAGAGTTCTGATTTCTATATTTTTGATTCTCATTATAAACTCGAACTGAAAATGGCCCCGAGGGGATTTGAACCCCCGACACCTTGCTTAAAAGGCAAGTGCTCTAACCAGGCTGAGCTACGGGACCTTAGAAGCGAGAAGGAAAAAAGATTTATAAAGTTTCTTGATTTTGCGCGAGCATGGATCTAGCGACTTTAGAACTCGCGATTTTATTGTTATTGGCGTGGACTCTGCCGTGGAAGGGCATTGCGATGTGGAAGGCTGCACGCAAGGGACACAAAATATGGTTTATTGTTTTCTTGTTGGTCAATACTATTGCGATTCTTGAGATCCTTTACATTTTCTGGTTTTCTAAGATTAGCAAGAAAAAACAGCAGAAAAAAAGCAAAGATAAGTTGCCGAAAATCACAAGAAAATATATAAATACCTCATAAGTTTCTTAGGCTAATCAAATCTAATCAGTAGAGGATTAATAGACAAGATGATTGACATAACGACTATTGCTTGTGGCTTTAATACGTTGGAAGATATCCAAGTAGAGGAGTTCAGCAGATTACTTGATAGGCGAGTAAGAAGAATAGTTAGGAAGCTTAACAAACTTGCAGCAGAGTTCGCCCCAGAGTATTTCATTGAAAAGGTGAAACCTTATACTAGGGAGATGAAGGATATTTGGGACGGTGTTGTCAAGTGGTATAAGAATAGTCCTAAGGCGCCCCCTAAGTTAAATAGGGCCTATTGCATATAAATAAAGTATCAATAAAAAGATGGGGCTTTATTCTGTGATTGTTGGGACAGGGAGTTATATCCCTACAAAGGTCGTCAAGAATGAGGATTTTCTTAAAAATGAGTTTTATGACAAGGATGGAAAGAGGCTTGGAAAATCGAATGAGGAAATAATCAAGAAATTTGAGGAAATAACAGGGATCAAGGAAAGAAGATATGTTACAGATGAGCTTGTCGCTTCTGATATTAGTTATCTTGCTGCGCGGGATGCTCTAGATTCTTCAGGCATCGATAAAGAGACCCTTGATTATATCCTTGTCGCCCATGATTTTGGGGATGTCAAGGCAGATAACAGAAGATCGGATTTTGTCCCTTCTATTGCTTCAAGAATAAAACATGCATTGCAGATAAAAAATCCGAAAACAATCGCTAAAGATATTGCTTTTGGTTGCCCTGGATGGCTCCAAGGGGTTATCGATGCCGACTATTTCATTAAATCTGGAGATTATAAAAAAATTATAGTTATAGGAACCGAGACTTTATCAAGAATCTCTGATCCGCATGATATAGATAGCATGATCTATTCCGATGGAGCTGGCGCGACAATACTTGAAGCAAGAGAAAGTGAAATGCCTCAAGGAATCTTGGCGCATGCTGTGAGGAGCGACGCTCTCAATGAGGCATATTTCTTGTGGATGGGTAAGTCAAACAGCCCCGAATTCTTAGGGAATGATTTGCTCCTTAAGATGGAAGGAACGAAGGTCTACAAGTATGCTGTCAGTGAAGTTGCGGGAGTTGTTAAAGAAGCTCTTGATAAAGCCAATTTGAGCTTAGAGAATGTTGCTAAAATCTTGATGCATCAAGCGAATGATCGACTCGATAGGGATGTAGTGAGGAAATTATACAAACTGTATGGCAAGCCCGAAACTGAAATAAATTGGGGTATCTTGCCAATGACCATCTCCTGGCTTGGCAACAGTTCTGTTGCGACGATTCCTACAATGCTTGATCTAATGTTAAAGGGAAAACTTAATGATCATAACCTAAATGAAGAGGATCTCGTTGTTTTTGCTTCTGTAGGGGCTGGCATGAACATCAATTCAGTGGTGTATAAAATGCCAAGAATACCTCGCAATTATAAGAAAGCCATTTAATTGTCCCTTTTTATATCTTTATCTTAGAATCCTTGATATCTTTGCTATGCTGGTCCATTTCCCCAGCCTCGAGACAATCCCAGCAAGTATGTATTGAACCATCAGCTTCTTTAACTATACCAGTTCCATGACATTTTGGGCAGTTTTTCCT
>JAIMAW010000077.1 GCA_023511755.1 Candidatus Pacearchaeota archaeon
TAACACTGCCATGAGTAACAATTAAAATATTTTTTTTAGGATAAACCACAGCTACCTCTCTTAAAAACCGTAAAAAACGCTCCATCAAAGCTTTATCCGTCTCAATTCCCAACCTTTGCTTCTCTTGTTCTGATAAGACTCGCAGTTTTTTAATATCGATCATTAACTCTTTTTCTACTTGTTGCCAATGTTTTCCCTCAAACGGGCCAAAGTCCCGCTCACGAAGAAGTTTACTCGTTTCAACGGCCATCTTTTTTTCCAAAGCAATAATCTCTGCTGTTCTTTTTGCCCGGATTAAATCAGAGGAAAAAATCGCCTCAAATTTTATTTTTTTAAAATGTTTTTTCACCGCTTTAACTGCCTGCTCTTCTCCTTTTTTGTTTAAAGGAATATCACTTTGACCTTGAAGAAGTCCTTTTTCATTCCAATCAGTCAAACCATGACGAACTAAATAAATCGTGCAATAATTATTTTTAATACTTCTTTTCATAAAAATAAATTATAACATCGAACACTTAAACATCTAACGTCTGACATTTAACATTTTTTTACCTTTTGTAAGGTTTTTGTTAATAAATATTGATAGTAATAAATAATATAAAAAAATAATATTAAAAACTTTACTATAATTATCTTATGCGGCGAGGAGTTGCTACTTTTGGACTTGATTATGGTCGCTGTCCCCCTTGGCTTTTTGAACGGATGGTAAAGTTAGCCAGAGCAATAAGTATTGCTTTGGTGGAAAACTTTGGCTCAGAGGAGTTTTTAAAACGACTTTCCGATCCAGTCTGGTTTCAATCATTTGGAACAGTTTTAGCCTTTGACTGGAATGCCTCCGGTTTAACCACAACAACTTTAGGAGCATTAAAATCGGCGCTTTTTGGATTGGAAAAAGATTTGGGAATATTTATTGCTGGTGGTAAAGGCAAAACCTCAAGAAAGACTCCGGATCAAATCTTACAAAAAGCAGAAATAGCCAATCTTTCTTTTTTGCAAGCAGAAAAACTAACCTTTCTTTCTCGGCTTACAGCCAAGGTTGACTCAGCCCTTTTACAGGATAACTTTAGCATCTATCATCACTCATTTTTATTTACCAAAAAAGGCCATTGGGCTGTAATTCAACAAGGAATGAACCCTCATTTAAAGAAAGCTCGCCGGTATCACTGGTACTCAGAAAAAATTATTGATCCAACAATCGAACCCCATCAAGGAATCCAATCCGAAGTAGTTTTACCTCAAGTTTTAAATCTAACGGCCAAAAAAAGTCTGGCTAATCGCCAAGTAATAATCAAAGTGGTCTCTGATAAAAAAACCCTCCAATCTCATGTTAAAAAATTAGTCCAAAAAACTGAAAACGGCCAAAGGCAACTCACCTTTTTAAAATTAACTGATAACGAATTTTATTCTCATCCAGTTTTGCAAGAAACCTTTACCCCAAGACTGGAAAAAGCAGTCCAAAATATCATTGAAAAAGAAAATAAGAACTTAAAAGATATTTTGATGACAAAAGATGTTGGGCCAAAAACAGTGCGCGCATTATCTTTAATCTCTGAATTAATTACCGGCGCCAAACCCTCATATGAAGATCCTGCCCGCTATTCTTTTGCTTTTGGTGGAAAAGACGGTGTTCCTTATCCAGTTGATAAAAAAACTTATGATCAAACTTTATCTATTTTAGAAAAAGCAATTAAAAAAGCGCCTTTATCTTCTAAAGAAAAATATCAGGCATTAAAACGGGCAGAAAAACTATTTTTATAAAAACTAAATTAAATAAAAACCTCAACAATCTTTTTTCTACTCTTTTCTCCAAAAAAAATCCTTAATTTTGACAAAGGAAGATTAAGATAAGAAGCTAAAAGCCTAACAATTGCTTTATTAGCTTTCCCCTTCTCTGGCGCTTTACTGGTATAAATTTTAAAATGATCTTTATCAATTTTAATCACTCTATTTTGTTTTGCTTTTGTTCTAACCTCGACAAAAACTTTTATTGAGGCAATAAAGAGAGTATAAATAAAAACTGGCGGAGGGTACAGGATTCGAACCTGTGCCCGCCTTTAGGGCGGAGCGGTTTTCGAGACCGCCGCTTTAGTCCACTCAGCCAACCCTCCATTTTATTCTTTTTAATCTGTGCACCTGGGAGGAATTGAACCTCCAACCTTTTGGTCCGCAACCAAACGTTCTATCCGTTGAACTACAGGGGCAAAATTATATGTTAATTTTCTTTTATCAATTTAAAGATAACTTTTTTTGCCTTCTCTGGGTTTACCTTTCCTTTTGTTTCTCTCATAATCCCGCCAATTAAAAATTGAATAGCATTTTCTTTTCCCTTTTTGTAGTCCTCAACTGCTTTTTGATTTTGTTCTATTATCCTTTTTGCAATCTCTTCAATTTGACTTTGATC
>JAIMAW010000078.1 GCA_023511755.1 Candidatus Pacearchaeota archaeon
ACTCTAGGTATCGCTGCGATTCAGGCAACAAATTTATTATTCGCAGGAATTCCTTTTTTTGTTTGTGCAATTGCAAAAGAAATACAAAATAATCAAAAATTGGTAGAAAACATTAAAAATTTATTTGATTTCTAATTTCACTCGTTCTTTGTCAGCACTTCGCAGCCGTCTTTTGTCACGAGCACTGTGGCTTCTGCCTGTGAGACAGGAGCCTTAGTTTTTTCCACGAGCTGCTTGAAATGATGCAATGCATTGGCCTGTTCAAGCAAGCGTAAAGACAAGAGTGCTCTTGTTCCGAATTTTTTCACAAGCCATCTCGAGGAAAATGGCAATTCACGGAACTCTTTCTCGATAAACTCAAGAATTTTTCTTGATTCTGCATCTCTTGTGTTGTGTTTTGCAATAAACTTATATATCCCGCTTGGCTTTCCGTCAATAACTATCCCTTGGCCGGTTGTTGCGAATGGCTCGATTGCGAGAACCATGCCTCCTTTTAGTTTAGTGATGTTTGCATTATCATAGTTGGGAATTGTCAGCCCTGGATGTAATTTCCACCTTTCCAATTCGTGCCCACTGAGATTGACTACCGGAGCAACATTGTATGTTGCAATCGTATCCTGGATAATGCGGCCCACCTCCATAAGCATTATTCCTGGACTAATCACTTTAATTGCCTCTTTCAGAGCATGTTCAGCTGCAAGAATTAAGTCCTTATGCTCTTGCTCTGGCGTCAAGTCGACTGTCAGGGCAGTATCGCTAATAAATCCATCGATGTTAACACCAAGGTCGATTTTTAGAAGGCCATGGGCAACGGATTTATCATCGTGGCCCGGCGAGGAGTGGGCTGCTACTTCGTTTATGCTCAAGTTAATTGGAAAAGCGCTCTTCGCACCATACTTCTCTACTTCTTTTTCAACCTTCTCGGCAATCTCTAACAAAGGAACTCCGGGCTTTGCAATACTTTTTGCGTAATTAAGAACTTTATGCGCAATCTTGCCTGCTTCCCGCCACTTTTTTAATTCTTTATCATTCATGAAAATTAAAGAACTGAGGGATTTATAAAATTATAGAAAGAAGAGTTTTATTCATTAAAAATTTGACTACTTCTCTGTATTTAAAATAGCATTGATATATTCTTGTAGAACTATCTTGGACTTGTCGAAAATAATATGGAACAATGTTGAGTTAAAATTCTCTGGGGAAGCGCTTACACCAATTATTTTTTCTATATTATACTTTTTGGCCTCTTCTGCGAGAATATTGCAGAAAACACCTTTAGTTTTTTTGTCTATAGTTTCGTAAAACTCCCCGTCTAGGGATATGGCGTATAAGTTTGTTTTTTGTAAAATAGCCCTGGCTTCTTCTAAATTATCTGTTTCTAATATTTCAATACCTTCTTCGTTGACAGAATTAATTATCTCTACCCACATTTTTCTTATACTCTCATCATCTTCCACTATCAATATCTTTTTGTTTTCCATTTTATTTTTCCTCCTTAATTACTCATTAATTCTCTAGTTCTTTTATTCAATTTTTCTGTCTCTTCTTTTGAGAAAAAATGTCCCCAAGGATCATAATAACCTTCTTTTGTAGAATAAAAAGGACAACCATCTTGAACCTCGATTTTTGCCTTTTTATATATTCCATCTTTTTGGCCTATCAATACAAAATATTCTTTATTTTTTTCCATTATAGACCACTATATCTCCTATGCCATCTCCAGTTACATCGCCATAACTTATAGACGATTGCGATTGTTTTACTTTGTCTGAGATATAGCTACCACCTTCAATAAGTGTTGCTAAACCCAAGACCACAATTGCAGGCCATTTTAAAGGCTCTAATTCATCCTTTATTTTTTCTCCAAGAGTTTTTTTCTTTAAGTTTATTTTCATCATTTTTTTCTAATTAGCTATGCAAACTCTGTTTCTTCCTGATTGTTTTGATTTGTATAGGGCATCATCGACTCTCTTAATAAAGGTTTCAATGTCTTCACCGCGCTTTCTTTGGCCGACACCAAATGAGGCTGTAACAACTCTCTTCGCTTGTTTGGGGTACAAAGATTCGATTGCTCGCCTTAGTTCTTCTGCGACATTTGCGGCTTTACTTACATCGCCCTCGACAATTATAGCGAACTCCTCGCCACCATAACGGCAAGCTTTCATTTTTCTACATTTTTTTTGGATTGTCTGGCCCGCGGCTCTTAATAGATTATCGCCCTCGAGATGTCCGAAAGTATCATTATAGTTCTTGAAAAAATCAAGATCAAACATTACGAGGCTAAGCTGCTTGCCTTTTCTAGCTTCTGAATCAAGCAACTCTACGAAGTAGCGCTTGTTGAAGAGGCCTGTCAAGGCATCGACAATAGCTCTCTTGGC
>JAIMAW010000079.1 GCA_023511755.1 Candidatus Pacearchaeota archaeon
TACTAAGATAAATGGTTACGGAGGCGGTGGGAGTGGGGGCGAGATTGTAATAACAGGGCCTTTTGACTTGCAAGTTGGCTATCCTTATTTTGTTTCTGCTACACAAGATTTTGATAGATGGACTTATGTCGGAAAAGTGCCTGAAAGAATAATTTTCAACTTGAAGCCAGGAGCAAATTATATCGCGCTACCTTTAGATACGAGATTGAAAAAGGCTGTTGATATTTGTAATACTTTAGGTTTATATGGAAGTGAAACGGTTGCTGTGTGGGATGCAAACCAACAAAATTTCTTTAATGGTGTACAAATAGGCACTTTTTCACCCTGCACAGTGATAAGAGATGAACCGGGTAGTCTTCTTAACTTTAATTTAGATGCAGGTAAAGTTTACTATGTTGGCGGCTTGATAGAAGAAAAACCTTGGACTCAAGAATAATTATTTGAGATATATAATTTTTTCTGGCTCTATTCTTTTTTTATCATCAACAACAAAGTAAATTCCAGAAGGCACATTCATTTCTCTCAAATCTAACTTATCAACATTATATATTTTCTTAATTTCTTCACCAGCAGCATTGTAAATACTGCCAGATTCAAGTTTCATGCCAAGGATATTAAGAGGACCATTTGTTATAGTTGGTGCTAATTTAAATAAAGGATTAATTTTATTTTCCAAATTTTCTTTTATTCCAATAAGCTTTAGAGAACAACTTGGAAACGTGTCACCGTCGTCCAACTTTTCCATATAAATGCCTTTAGAATTTGCAACGTAACTGCCCCCTGTCATTCTGAAAAATACACTATCTCCTATCTGGGGTCTTGAAACAATTGGAAAGTTTGCTCTGTTGAACGAAATATTGTAGAAGTCCGTATTTATTCTAAATCTGCCATATAATGTATCTAGTTTGCCTTTAACCCAACACTTTGCATCAACGCTGTCAATGCCTGTATCCCAAACTTTCCGAATAAGTAGAGCATCGTTAATCTCATCGTTCTCGGGATATAAATCTATTACTCTATTATTTCCAGTCGTACTGGTGACCTCTCGCCAAGTTTTTGCGCTATCTCCATCGATATCTATTGTTTTTATTTTGACAGTATCGCCTAACTGAAGATTCCACTCCACTGGAGCCGCTCTGCCCCAATAACCTAAAATTCCTGCACGACCGACTCTTGTTATTACAGTATCAATTCCATTCTTGTTGGTGATTATTACATCTGCGCTATCTGCAGGATTTCCATAAACATCACGCCAAACTTTTCCATCAAAATTTGGCGGCGCTTTCGCTTCATTCGTTAGAAACAAAAGTCCTCCGATAATTGCTGGAATAATTGTTTTTTTCATAAAATCCTAAAGCTTAAATTATATTTAAATCTTTTGGTTTGTCACTGATGAGAAGTTAAATATATTGAATTGAGAAAAATATTTATAGTTGAAAAACAAAAAATATTTATAGTTGAAAAACATATAAAAAATTATGGCTAGCAAGGGGAGCAAACAACCTAAATTTATTCTTCAATGGCACGTTACTGCCAAGTGTGACCAGCGATGTAAACATTGCTATATGATAGACTCTCCCACATATAAAGATGAATTAAAAAACGAGCTTTCTTTAAATGATTGCATTAAGATAATAGATGATTTTGCAAAAACCATGGATGCATGGGAGATAAGGGGCAGAATTAACTTTACTGGTGGCAATCCTTTACTGAATAAAAATATATTCAAACTAATTGATTATGCTAATAAAAAAGGAATATTTGTTGGTTTGATGGGAAATCCTTATTATCTTTCATTGAAAATCGCTAAAAAACTTAAACAATTAGGAGTTCAAAGATATCAACTTAGTCTAGATGGTTTGGAAAAGACTCATGATATGCTAAGAAAGAAAGGTTCATTTAAAGCAACTGTGCACGCTCTCAAAATTCTTAAAAAGGCGAAGATTCCATCTGTAGTGATGTTTACATTGAGCAAGTTAAATAAGAATGAATTAATCCCTTTAATCAGATTCTTAAATAATAAAGTGGATATTTTTGATTTTGCTAGATTAGTGCCTGAAGGTAAAGGAAAACAATTAAAAAAAGAAATTCTTTCTCCGCAAGAGCATAAGGAATTGCTTTTTAAGATTCTTGAAGAGTATAGGCTTCTTAATAATAAAAATTCAAAAACTCATTTTGGCAGGAAGGATCACCTATGGAAACTCCTTTACAAAGAAATTGGAATATTGCGTCCTACAAATGACAAAAGAATTTTAGATGGATGTTCTATTGGCGCTAGGCTTTTAGTAATTTTGACAGATGGAAAAGTAATGGCGTGCAGGAGACTGCCAATAG
>JAIMAW010000080.1 GCA_023511755.1 Candidatus Pacearchaeota archaeon
GGCTTCCTCCTCTGGATTATCTTCTTTTTAAGTTATCAATGAACAGCCATTGATGTAAAGACCAGGATAAGATTTCTAAGCTTCTTCTATGAGAAAAGCTTCACCAATGGATTGATTTGAACGATGAGTTGGATTTATTTTAGAATAAGGCAGAAGATAACTCTTCGGACTGATAATGGGGAAGAATTTGGAGGGAAATCGGTGGATAAGCTTGAGTATTTTCAAACCATTGGGAGCAAAACTTATTCACATACTGAAAGGGAAGAAGGAGTATAATGCATCTGCCTCTAAGGTCTCATCAAATAGATTACAATGAGTTTTATATACCGGAATCGAACTTTGCAAAGATTTAAAAGAGTTTTTCTATCGGGCTCTTAGAGGGGAGAGGCTCTACAATATTAAGAGATTTCACTCAGGAATAGAAAATACAGCTTACAAAGGAAAATTCACTAAAAAGTTGTATTATTTTCTATCATGGTCTTGGACAAAATTATACATATCTTTTACATCATATTTCCAGAAACTCAAAGAGGTGGATATTATGTCTTAATCCGTAACTTCCCAATTTTTAAGTAATATGTAAGTCTAAACTTTCTATTAGTTTTCTCGTTTGTTTAGGTATTTCAAGGTCTTCCCAGCGGGTTGATACCTTTACCCTTCTACATTTACTCAAGATTAACAGCACATCTAAGGGACTATATTCACTCAAGAGGTCTCTTTCAATCAGCCTCTGATAGATTTTGTAATAATACACCAGAGAAAGGTAATTGATAAACATCCAGCCTTCCATAGAATAATCACTCCTCATATAACTTCTGTCAGCTTCCAGCGTATTCTTCAATGTATCAACCATCTGTTCTATCCCCACCCTGCCTTTGAAATACTCAAAGACTTTTTGGGCTGCTATATCCTTTTGGTTTGTAATCAAAGCAATTGTGCCGAAAAGAGGTTGTTTCTGATAAAAATTCTCTATCGTATACCCAAACTCAGGATGAGTCTCTATCCGACCAAGATAATCTTGCTCTTCTTCTACTTTCAAGCTATCATCCCCAAAGACCCATATTAACAATTCCTTACCACACCTGTAATACGAGATGAATCTCTTTTTAAATTTAAAGTAGCCTTCAAAATTCTTTTTTGTCCCTTCCTTTAATATATTATAGTCTATCAAATGGTTGTTCCTCTTTAAAGGCAAGATATACCGCAGACCTTCCTCCTCTAATAACCTGATGTTATCTACAGAATAGAAACCTTTATCTCCTATGATAATTACATCCTTTATCCTACTTTCATCAATGGTTGCTTTTAGCGAACTTACATCCCAGACATTGCTCGGTAATACTCTGTAAAATAAGGGAATCTTCTGGTCAAAGGAGAAGATGAAGAGAAGATTGACCTAAGGAGTGAAATCAAACTGGCTGTTGTATCCCTTCTCTGCCAAAACCATATTCTCCGATAAGGAAAATGCATGGGTAAGCTCTATAAGAAGGTTCTCATTTCCACAAATAAGACTCCTTAAAAACTCTACTATGAGTTTTCTGTCTCGTCCTACAGATTCCAGTATCTTGTGTAAGGTATTCTTACTTAAATGGGTATCTGGAAGTTCCTGAGAGAGCCAGCTGTCTTGGTAATGAAGTTCCATATGCTTTAATGGAGATTGGTATATCAATCTGAAGACTGAAAGGACAAATAACTCCTTCCAACGTATTGGAAAGCATCCCTTTAGCCTTTCTATTATCTGTTTGTTCTCCAGTAATAAAAATCTGCTCGCCCCATATTCTTTACAAGTAGTAGGAGAATTAATTTTGTATCCCGGCTCCTTCAGACCTTTGGGCGTTATCTTTCCCAAATACCCTTTGGTAATTTTTCTGGCTCTCTTTAATTCTTTATTCCCCTTACTTTCCACTTTGTATAGGTAAAAATTCTCCCCTATCTTGGGGATAGCTGTCCCTTTTTGTTTACATTTTAACACCCAATCTGAATATCTTTTTTTTCATATTACTTATTAAGTAATATCATAAATGAGTTCTTTTGTCAAGTAGATTCTTCAAAAAACTGAGGAGTGGCAAAATGATTTTTGGCAGAAATTACTATAAATTAAAGGACTTAGAAAGAAGAAAAAGTAACTTAACCTACAAGAGAAGAATGGCTCTTTCTTCTAAAAGAGGCACGATAACATCCCTATTACTTAAATTTTTGGGAAGTTAGAGGTTAATATTTTCCAATCAGTTAATAAAGAATAACGATATATAAAACCATTATTCTCTTTTTCAAAGATTAAACACTTGCAAAATATAGAGT
>JAIMAW010000081.1 GCA_023511755.1 Candidatus Pacearchaeota archaeon
CAATATTTTTGATTATAACCTTCTTTATATAAATGTTTCGTTCCAAAACAGAAAAATTTTTAAATCAAATCACAAATTTTCGAAAAAAAATCTGAAAAATTCAAATTTTTTTAACTTTTCTCAACCGTTTCTGAATTTTTCTCTTGGGGCCCCTTTACTCTGCTCGCTTTTCCTTGTTTTCCTCTAAACCTAATCTGAGTTTCTCCCCCAAGGAATCTGCACCCTTTATTTTCTCTTTTTTATTTTTCCTTCTCGCATTCTCTTTTCACTGCTCCTCTTCTTCTCATAAAGCTCCTCCAAATCTTCTTTCTTGAGCAGAGGAACAAAAGTATACCCCATCTCCTTTGACACCATGCTCAGCTTTCTGTCTTTCATCTGCCACAATTCCAGGCCACCGTAGTCCCATGATTCTCGTGTTGGGTACAACAAAAGTCCTTTGTCTTTCAGAAGCGCTTCCCCCATTCTCTTCACATCATCAACTTTATCGGGGTCCACGCCAGCAGTAAAATATATTCTATCATACTTGCCCCGCCATATTCTTGTTGTTTTGTCCAGAGCATCTCCCGTAACAATCTCAATTTTTTCAAATTTTTTCGCCTCTTTTTTGTTAATTTTTTCCAGATGTTTTACCAAAGCCTTAACATTCTTTCGGGCCATTTCAGCCAAATCAGGAAAAATTTCAATTGTCGTAACGCTGCCAGGATATACAAGATAAGCAACGAGAGCTGCATGATAGCCGGTGTTAGCACCAACCTCGAGGACATCCATGCCCTGCTCCAGGCCAAGCAACCGGATCATTCTTGCAATAGTAGATGGCTGTGAAATTGTCTGGCCATGAGCGATATGACTTGCCTCGTCAAGATAAGGATCTACTTTAGTGAAAAATGCTCTGTCACAGACCCGAAATGCTTCGATAAGCTCGTTGCCGATCCCTGGGTTGTTAATCTGGATGGATTTCAGCATAATCTCCATCTCCCTACTGCTGCACCTACCTCCTTTTCTCATAAATTAAAGAAACAAAAAGTGCTTAATAAAATTTATGTCTTGACCTTTAGCCGTCTCTCTGGCGCATAGTTAATTTCACTTTTTCTTCGCCTCTTTCTTTCAATCAAGGCGTAAAAAAGGGACCTTATGAAAGATTTTCTCTCGCGCTTCTTCTAGGCCCTGCACCTGACAAGTTAGGGGGATAAATTTTTATCATTGGTAAGGTCATCGCCTTCGGGATGTAGCGGTTGACAATCTCGTGCTTTTCCTTTCCAATCTCTTTAGCCTGTTCCTTAACCAACTCATAATCATCCATAAGGCCATACTCAATAGCAAAAACAAGTTCGGGATTCATCTCCCTGTAAAGCTCGCTTTCATGTCCTTCAATAAAAACCTTAACAGCCTCTTTCTCAACGCCACTCAAAACTGAGAAAGTTCCCAGGCCAAGCTGTCCGTTCAGCGAGGAATAGTTTAGTCTCTTTGTGGCTAGGGCCACGGCCCTATCAAGCTGCTGTCTGTTCATACGGTACTCCTTGCCCCCATACAATAGTTTTATATTTTTTTTCTCGTTCATTTTCCACTTTTTTCCCACTATGTTTATGACTTGTATTTTACTTATACTTTTATGTCAAAAAGATAGTCATAGTGTTGTACTTGAAGAAAACTTTAAATAGGAAACTTGCTTTCAAAGACCATGTTAACCCCAGAAATTGCCAAAAAGATTAATGAATTTGTTTTTATCAAGCCAAGAACAATTGATGAGATAGCCAAACACATCAAGAAAAACTGGCGTACAGCTAATAGATATGTTGAAAGAGTCGCAGAACAGCAAGGCACTTTAGCAATCCGTGTGTTTCGTGAAGGAACAAGGGGAGCGCTCAAGATAGTTTACTGGACGAACATTGAGCAAATTCACAGCTCAGCTTTCCAAGAGCAATTGTTCGAAAAAATCAGGACAGGAAAAAGAAAGGAAGACTTCAACGCATTTGATATTTATCAACATGTTCCTTCGAGGCATAAGTCTGCATTCCTTGAAGAGCAAGAGGACGAGAGCAAAACAGCTTTCAACAAGGACTTACCAAGACTTCTTTCTAGCACAGAAAAACAGCTTTTGATTTTTTCTGGAAATTTATCATGGGCGAACATAGTAGACATGCACAAAATCCTCGAAGAGCTCGGCAGGAAAAATATCCATGTAAAAGTTCTGGCAAGGGTGGACATCGAAGATTTGGATAACATCAAGAAATTCCTCGACCTGAACAATAAAGTTGGCAAGGAATTCATAGAGATTAGGCACTGCGAAC
>JAIMAW010000009.1 GCA_023511755.1 Candidatus Pacearchaeota archaeon
ATAAAAAAAAGAGAAAAAGATAAAATTAAAAAATTAAACCTTGAGTTCCCGGCTTTCTTTTGGCCTTGGTAAGCCTCAGCAATTTAGTAATAACTCTCTTCAACTTCTGTCTTCTCTGCTGATTTCTTGCTCGTCAACAAAATTACCAACAAGACGATAACTGCCACTGCAAGCACGATGCCTACAATCATTAAGATTGTTTTTAAGTCAGGGGCTAACCGGCCCTTTGGTTTTGTTACGTTGGCAACAAAACTGAACTGTTTGGCCTCTTCGCCATTCTCGATACGGGCACTGAAGGTGTGTTCGCCCACTATAGCATTCTCGGCTACAGCCAAATACACATTTACTATCCTACTCTCGCCGGGGTTAAGGCTGAAAGACTGGGGATTAATAATTGTCTCTCCCCATCCTGTACAAGCCCCTTCGCAACCCCCTTGAGTTCCTACTGTGCTGACAACAAAATCCTCCCTGCTATTGCCAAAATTTGTTACTCTGATCGTGTAAACTGCGCCTTTTCCCACCTCTATCTCATTTGTTGTTATCAGTGGGGTCATCTCAACTCTGCCTTCTCTAGGTTCTTCCTTCTCTTCCTCGCCCAATCTTTCTATGATAAGATCTCTGAATTCAGTGTCAGAGACTTCATCATTGTAGGCCCTGACTTGAAGGGTATAAACCCCTCTTGCATTCTTGGGGATTTGGAGAGCCACTGTAATTGATTTTGCGTCTTCATCGTCATCTTCATCGCTCGCTTCAAGGTCGCCAAGGTAAACTGTTCTTTCAATATAAAGCTCATTAATTGTAACCCTCACATAAACATCCTCTGCTTCGTAGTTGCCCCTGTTCTTTACTGCGACGTCTACATAAAGAGTTGTCCCGGCATCGAAAGTCTTCGCGCATCCTGTGCATGTACCATAGTAATGCGCAGAATCATAGAGCTCGACGCCCAAAATATCGATAACGTTAGCTATTTTCTGCACAGTAGTGTCGATGTCCGCCTCGTCAATACCGCTCAGATCGTGTTTCTGTTGGATGTCTACGTGTAATGTGTAAGTGTCTTTTGCATCGATGTCTTTGGGTATCTCAAGATTTAAAGTTCTTGTATAGGTGTTGTTCGCGAAAACATCGAACAAAGATGTTTCTGCCTCGATATCATCGTGGTAGCCACCTATCCATGCCTTAACCTTGGATTCCTCCAGGTTTGTGTTGGCCATGAATGTCACTTTAACTTCAGTTGTGCCCCCTCTTTCCAGACCCGGAGTCGCTATCTGGGTAGTAATACATCGCCATCTGTCATCAATAGGAGTAGGATCGTAGTAACAGTAACCATACCACACGATCTCGCCATCCACATAAACAGTCATCGTGTTTATGTCCGGCAAACTGTACTCATACCACTCGTTTGCACTCGCATGACTTGTCAAGAAGATTGAGAAAACTGTAGCTACTGCAACAAACACCAAAATAAAAGCCAAAGCAAATTTGTTTTTCATTTTTATTTTTAATTTATTTTTAAAAATATTTTTAAAAATTGTTATTCTTTTTGAGTTAAATTGCTTTAAAAATCTTTGCCTCTTATCGACGGTGTTGTTACTAATTGTTGGTAATTTGAGATTTCACTGAAAAAAGTTTTTCCGAGAAAAAATCTAGGCTCTTTGCTCCAGGGACTTCCAAATCTTCAATCCCTTTAGCGAGTCCGTGTAGGGCGCGGGGCTTTCGTTGATGATTGTTATTGATAAATTGTACTTTTTTATCCAGCGTAAAAGCTCCTTGAGTTTTGATTCTGTCGTGACTTTATGTCTTCTCTCTCCTTTGCTCGTGTACTCGATGCCAGAAAAATGCGCTTGTACATGTTTTAACTTCTTGAGTTTATCAAAAATCTCTTTGTAATCTATTTTTTGCTCTCTTGCTTCGAGATGCGCGAAATCAACACAAAAACTGCAACCAGTTTCTTTTGCAAGTTTCAATAATTCGTCTAGCGAACCAAATTGTGATGCTTTGCCTGTTGTTTCTGGCGCAAGAAAAACTTGCCATTTTTTCTTTTTGATAATTTGTTGCATTTCAAGAATGGATTGCTTCACTATTTCGTAACATTCTTCTCTGGTGTACTTGCCATAATATGCGGCGTGAAACACTATAGGGGTTGGTCTTTCCTTTGTTCCAAAATAGTGGCCACGCTCGCAGCATTCGAGAATTCTGTTTTTGCTCGATTCTCTTATTTTTTTATCTTCTGAGGCAAGATTAATGTAATAAGGGGCATGAATGCTCAAAGCAATATCAAGTTTCTTGGCTTCTTTTCCTATAAGCTCGGCATCGCTATTATTTTTAATATAAACTCCGTAGGTAAACTCAACTTCTGCAGCACTTATGCCTTGTTTTTTATAAAACTGCAAATTGTTCAGAGCTTCTTTGACACTACCAATACCGCTCGGGCCGAATCTTACTTGTTGTTTCATTTTTTAGCCACCAAGAGTCTTTGCCTCGACTCTTTTTTGCATTTTGAAAAGTTTTTCTATTTCCTTGACAGTTGTAGCATCTTCTGGTTTCTTGTCGCGGATCCATCCTTGGATGCGGGGGAACCTCAAGGCAAAACCTGCTTTTTCTTTGGACTTGCCTGCTGTATGTAAAGGGCTCAAGGTTATTTCATCAGCCATAACAGTAAAAACATAACGAGGCTGACACCAAACATCTGCCTTTATTTCTGAATCAACTCGAGCTGGTTTATGCCCAACTTTAAGTTTATCAAGAAGTTTCCTAATTTCAACCCATTTTTCCTCGCTCAAGCCAGAACCTATCTTGCATATGGTTTTGAATGAATCGGTTTTTTCGTCATAAACTGCCCCAAGTAATGCACCTATACCAAACCGTGCCCGAAGACCACGACCTTTGAAATAACCAACGATAACAACATCAATCGTATCTTGCAGTTCGCCCCTGTATGAGCGCTTTAGTTTAATCCAGTTGAAGTTTCTCGCGCCTGCTTGATAAGGCGAGTCAAGCCTCTTCGCTATAATTCCTTCAGTCCCCCTCTCAATGTTTTCTTCGAAAAACTGCTCTAGCTCTTTTGGATTCTCTGTAATAATTTTTTCTGCAGTTCTTATAGTGAAGCCCTTACCTATTATTTTTGCAAGCATTTTTGTTCTTTCTTCGTAGGGTTTTTGGGTTAGGTCCTTGCCATTCACATAAAGTAAGTCAAAAGTAAATAAAACCAGCGGGGCCTCTTTAGCTCGTTCTTCTATTTCATACTTTCTTTTGCGAGTTATAGTAACTTGAAACGGGAAAAACTCACCGGTTTCTTCGTTGAATGCTACTGCCTCTCCTTCGAGTATTGCGCTCTTGGCCTTTACTTGTTTCTTAATCCCTTGGATTATATCAGGAAACATATGAGTCATACGTTCCTGGTTTCTTGAAAAGATTTCGATTTTATCCCCTTGTTTGTGAACTTGTAGCCTTAAACCATCGTATTTCGTTTCTACAGCGCATTTGCCAATTTTTTTGATAATCTCCTGGGCGCTTGGCAATCTTTCAGCAAGAGCCATCCTGATAGGGGAGCCAACTTGTACTTTAAATTGCTTAAGACCCCTTTCGCCTTTTTCAAGAAGAACCCTTGCCACGAGGCCTAAATCTGAGCATAAGTTATAAGCCCTTTCTATATCTGTGCGTAATTTCATTCTGTCGCCCGTTATAGCTTTGCTCAGCGAGTCCATTATTGTAGGGTCTCCGATGCCTAGGCGCAAACTTCCGAGAACAAAGCGCACAATGAACTTGGCTTCCCCGGCCGAAACTCTAGTTAGCAATCCCGTAAGTTCAATGATCTTTCTTTCAATGCTCCCTTCGCCTGTTGTTTGAGCTATTTTCATTAGAGTATTATAAACTTCCGATATGGTCGGGGCCTTGCTTTGGAATAATGTTGGGCGTTTTTTAGCCAAAACTTCTTTGGCAACAAGGCCCAAATCCCCTAGTTTTTTGTATAGCCTTGTAATATCCTCTGGAGATTTATTAGAAACTTTTGCTATTGCTCTTTCAACCATCTTTTCTGCCATGCCTATCTCGAGGCCTTTGAAAGGCGGCAATAGTTGCTCTTCACAGAGATAGACAATTTTATCTGCCTCTTCTTTGGAAACTTTTTTGAAAAACTCGCTCAAGATTTCAAACATCTCGAGCCTCTTGCTAGTTGCCTCGAGTCTTTCAAAGACCTCTGCAAGCTGGGAAAAGAGCATAGAAATATTAAGAAAGAAGGTTTTTTAGAGTTTTCTTTTTCCTAAGATTTATAAAATTTAGTTTAAGAACAATAAACTTTTTATATTCTTCATTACTAAAATTTCTATGGAGTTTGATGATGTGTTGAAAAAAAGATGCAGTATAAGAAAATATTCTACAAAAAAAGTATCTTTTTCTGATATTATTAAAGTATGTGAAGCTTCCCGCTACGCGCCAATGGCCGGCAATATTCATACCTTGGTACTTGTTATCGTAAGCGACAAAAAGAAGAAAATAGAACTGGGCGAGGCGGCTGTTGGCCAGAGCTTTATTGCTGATGCCCCCTATATTATAGTAGTTTGTTCTAACCTTGGCCTTGTGAAAAGGAGCTATGGTACCAGGGGCGAGATTTATGCTAGACAACAGGCAGGAGCAGCCATCGAGAATATGTTATTAAAGGTCATTGATTTAGGCCTTGCCTCTTGCTGGATAGGCGCCTTTGATGAAAATCTTGTAAAAAGAATCTTAGGAATTCCCGACCATGACATACAAGTGGAGGCTTTATTGCCTATAGGAAACCCTACAGGAAAAAATGAACCTAGGAAGAAAATGGACTTGAAGCTGTTTACATACTATGAGAAATGGGGTCAGAGAACTGAAAAGCCAATCATAAAACCAGGCGCAGCTTAGCAAGAATATTGTAAAGGGGAAGGGATTAATGAGAGGATGATGTAAATGCTTAGAAAAGACTAAGAAAAACCGACAAAAATGGTACAAACAAAAGATGAACTTTTTCAGGGAATACGGCAATACAATACTGACGAAAGGAAACTAGAGTTTATCGAAAAGGCAATGAAGAAGGGAATGCCCACGGACGTTAAGATTGCAGCATTTGTCCTAAGAGCTGAAATACACAAGAACAAAAAGTGGTTTACTATTGCAGCCAGGGACTATTGTAGCGCGGCTGATCTTGCAGGCACTTTCCGCGAAAAGATGGATTTGTATTTCAAGGCCGCCGTTTTATTCCTACACGCTGAGGATTACATTGCGGCGGAGGATAACTTCCGCAAGGTGCTTGTATTATCTAGCAAAGAACAGAGACCCGGTATACAAGAGAAGATCAATAATCTTTTTGTGCAGAAGGCTGAAGAGTACGAAAAAGCCAGGTTTTATACTAAGGCGATAAGGGCATACTCTAAAGCATTGGCATTGAAACTGCCTACGGCTAAGAAGATGGAGCTTTACGACAAACTCGCGATGTTGTATGAGAAGATAGGCAAGCCCCGCGATGCAAATTTCATCAGACAACACAAACATTCGTTGGCTGAATCTGAAAAAGAAAGAAAAGAAGATTTATTTTGAGTGTCTATTTCCTGAACAAGAAAGAGAGAAGGGATAACCTTGTTATTCCTATAGGCGCGAAATTATCATAGCAACCACAGATGCGCCAAAATATCGCGCCAGATTGAAACCGGAGACAGCGAGACAGATTTCTTGGCCATTTTACTTTTCCCCTATTTATTTTGCCCTTATTTTTTATAACCTACTTAGAAGGCTTGGGTTTAAACATCATTCTCTTGATGAACTAGAACAAATGATAAGAAATAAAGAGAGAAGATAAAAAAGAAAGAAAAAAAGGCCAGCTCTCGTGAGAGAGCTAGCCGAGAACCCAAAAGGCTAAGGGGAACATGAATCGCTGTTCTTTTTTAGCTGTGGAAAAATTCCACGCCCAAGTCTGACATGACAGGCACTGGAGCTGATTCTGAAACTTTTGCTCGGCCCAAGACATACGGGCTCTTTACACCCGTGACTATAGTAATAACTCGGACCCTTCCCTTAAAGTCGCGGTTGATACGCGCACCAAGGATGACCTGTGCATCAGGGCTTAGGTTTTCTACGACAAGTTCACCGATGTTGTTAAGTTCCTCAAGCTTTAAGTCATCACCGCAAATGACATGGATAAGTGCGCCTGTTGCGCCCTTGTAATCTATGTCAAGCAATGGATGTGATAAAGCTTGTTTTACAGCTTCTTCGACTCTGTTCTGCGTGTCGCTCTCGCCTATTCCTATAACTGCAACATCACCATTCTTCATTATTGCGCTGACATCTGCATAGTCCAGGTTGATCAAGCTCGGGATTGTGATAGTTTCGACAATACCCTTGATCATCGTACTAATCAACTCATTAGCTACTGCAAATGCCTGTTCGACCGGTAGGTTTCCAGCTATGTCCACTAATCTGTTGTTGTCTATTACTATAACCGTGTCTGTAGCGTCTCTTAACTGTTGCAATCCAAACTCTGCCTTGTCTATTCTTGCCCTTTCTGTCTCGAACGGCATCGTGACAACACCGATTGTTACTGCACCGACCTCTTTGGCGAGTTGCGCAACTATAGGCGCTGCACCGGTTCCTGTGCCCCCACCCATACCAGCAACCACGAAGACCATATCTGCACCACTAATCGCTTTCTTTAGTTCTACTATCGCTTCTTTTGCTGCTTCCCGACCTTTTTCAGGGTATCCTCCACATCCAAGGCCACGAGTCAATTCTTTACCAATAAGAATTTTCTCATCGGCTTTACTAACGCTAAGATGTAAGGCGTCGGTATTGGCAGCATAGACTGTTGCCCCTTGTATTCCCTTGTTGAAGAGCCAGGTTATCGCATTGCACCCGGCACCGCCAACACCTATCACTTTAATCGTTGCTTTCCCTGCCTTAAGTTCGTCAAAGTTAATACCATATTTGCCTGCTCCTTCCACAGCCTCTTTTGCGAAATCTATAACCATTTTTCCTCCTTTGTGTTTGGTCTTTCATTTAATTCTTCGATTACAAGTTGTGCGGTGCTAACGAAAAGTTTATATACCTGCATAACTTGCTTTTTGAAAGAAAAAGAGTTATAGCTAAGAGAAAAATTCGGACAAAAGATTTATTCGACGACTTTCCCCCGAAAGTCGAATAACTCTTTTTTTAAATTTTATTTAGAATTCTGTAGAAAAATTTATTTAAATAGATTATTGCAAGTAAAATGTTATTTTACAATATATGTTATATAGTATATAAATTGATTTTAGAGAAAGTTCCATGATAAGTTTAGATAGTTTTTTATATCAATTTTTATATTAAGATTATGATATCGGAATATGGAAAAAAAGAATTACGACAGGTTTGTTGGCAAGAGAATTAGAATAGAAACAGACAAGAAAGAATTGGTTGGAACGGTTCTATATTCTTATGATCCAAAGGTACTGCTACTGAAACTTCCTTCTGGTTATAATATTGGCATCGAAAGAACGAAAATAAATAGAATAGAGGAACTGAAAACAGAAAAAAAAGAAGAAAAGCCAATGATTATAAAGCAAGAAGCAGACTTGCCGGCTGTGGCGGTTGTTGTAACAGGCGGCACAATCGCTTCGCGATTGGATTATGAAACGGGGGGCGTTAAGCCCTTAACAAGACCGGAGGAGATTATCTCTATCGCCCCAAAACTAAGGGAACTAATAAGACCAGTCGTATCTAGCCCTTTTATGGTTTTTTCTGAAAACATTACTGCAGAGCAATGGAAGATTCTTGCCAAAACAGTAGAGAAAGAGCTCAATAAGCGAGATATCAAAGGTTGTATAATTTTGGCTGGCACAGACACATTGCACTATATTGCTTCTGCTCTATCATTCATGCTCAGGAATTTGAACAAGCCAGTTGTACTGACATGCGCGCAAAGAAGTATTGACAGGGGTTCTACAGATGCTTTGCTCAACTTGACATGTTCGGCTTACGCTGCTCTAAGCGATATTGCAGAAGTGGTGATAGTCAGCCATGCCACAACAGAGGACAACTATTGCTTTGTTCTGCGTGGGACAAAGACCAGGAAAATGCATACTTCGCGGAGAGATACATTCCGGCCAGTAAACACCAAACCTGTAGCTACTATAACCTTTGATGGGAAGATTGAAATCCATCAAGAGTATAAGAAGAGAGATGAGAAAAAAGAAGTCCGTGCAGAAACTTTTTTTGAGGAAAAGACGGCTTTTATCAAGTGGCACCCAAACCTATCGCCTGAGCTGCTTGACTTTTATATTGGGCGGAGGTATAAAGGCATTGTTATTGAAGCCACGGGTTTCGGGCATATCTGTATAGATGGTAAGTTCTCGTGGTTCACGAAGATAAAAGAAGCAGTAAAGAAAGGAATTGTTGTATGTTTCGCTGCCCAAACACTTTACGGTGCTCTTGACCCTTTCGTATATTCCCCAGGCAGGGAGTGGCACAAGGCAGGGGTTTTGTTCCTCAAGGACATTCTGCCTGAAACGGCTTTCGTCAAGCTCGGATGGCTTCTTGGCAAGGAAAAAGACCGAGAGAAAGTCAGAAGATTAATGCTCCAGAATCTGGCCGGCGAGTTTAATTCAAGGCTGAGCGAGAAGGATTTTCTTGTTTGAGAGTATTTTTCTCAATTTTGAAATTTTTTATTATTTTATGCAAATCAAAAACGCCCTGTTCTTAAATTGGAGGAGAGTAGCACTTAGAAAGTTTACTACTAAATGGTCATAGTAGAAAACTTTAAATAGGCTATTGGCTTGTTTAGTATAGCATCACCACAAAAGTATAGATTTAAACAAATCACAAATCAAAAATAAATCAATAGCTCCTATATCAGAAGATCACCTTTCACAAATCAAAGAATCACTAAATCATTAATCAACTCAATTTCAGGACAATAGTTTATATTTAATTTTAGTTTATCAAAGATAAGAGGTTGAGTTTGTTTAGTGTATATTTGTGATTGTTTTGATTAAAGTAAGAGTGAGGGTTCTTCTGGATGTGGGGGTGTGTAGAGGTTAAAAATGGGAAAAGTATCACCTCCTTCAATAAAGTACATTATCAATGCCCATTTTGTTGCAGAGGGTGTTGTTGAGAAACCCGATGTCATAGGTGCAATTTTTGGCCAAACAGAGGGGTTGTTGGGGGAAGAGCTAGAGCTCCGAGAACTGCAGAAGAAGGGAAAAATAGGCAGAATCAATGCAACGATGGAAGTAAGTGGTTCTAAAACAACTGGCAACGTAGAAATTCCTACGAGCATAGACAAGGCAGAAACCACAATAATAGCCGCCGCTATCGAAACAATCGATAGGATAGGCCCCTGCGATGCAAAATTCGAGATAAAAAGCATAGAGGACGTGAGAAGTTCGAAGAGAGAGTACATAATCGAAAGAGCAAAAAAATTGATGCAGGAGATATCTGGAGAAGGGCCCGAATTAAAAGAGATCCAGCAGGATATTATAAATCATACGAAAATTTCTAAAGTAAAAGAAATCGGTCGCGAAATGCTTGCGGCGGGTCCAGAAGTAGAGAAGGCTAGTGAAATTATTGTTGTTGAGGGTAGGGCGGATGTCCTTAATCTTTTGAGATGTGGGATCAAGAATGCTGTTGCAATGAATGGCACGAGCATGCCCCAAACAATCAAAGACCTTAGCTTAACCAAGGAAGTGACACTGTTCGTCGATGGAGACAGGGGAGGAATATTAATCGCGACAGACGCGGTGAACACGGCAAACGTGAAATATATCGCCAGGGCGCCTGATGGCAAGGAAGTCGAGGAGCTCACCGAGAAAGAGGTAATCTCTTGTCTAAGAAACAGGTTGAGTGCAGAGGACTTTATTGAGAGATACAAGATTAGGAGAGATAGAAGAGTAGGAGAACGAAAAGAAAGCATCACGAGAGTCAGAGAGATGGCCCGCAGAGAATCGGGAGAAATCGAAGAACGTGGGGAATATGTGGAAGAAACCAGAGAGCTAAGCAATGAGGAAAAAGAAAAATTGCAGAGGTACCTCGAAGAGACTGAAGGCACGAGATATGTGCTCTTATTGAACAGCAATCTTGAGATTGTCAAGAAAGTGCCTTCGGGCGAAATAGTAAGGGCGCTTTATGGCACTAAGCGAAAAAGAACTCCTATCTTCGCCCTGGTTATGGATATAACTGTAACGCCACCGATTATTAGGGCGGCAGAACAAGCACAATGTAAGTATATTGTGGCAAGAAATTTCGCGGCTACCAGCGACAGAATAACCTTGCTGAGCTTTTAAAATTCTGTTCCTTCTTTCTTTTCTTATACCTTTTATAATCTTCCTTCTACTTTGCCAGAGCTCTCGCTAGCAAATATAAAAAAGAGAAAGCAAGAAAAAATTACAGTTTCTTAGCGGTCAAGTCGATACAGATTCCAGCTGCAACAGTTTGTCCGGCATCTCGAATTGCAAATCGAGCCATATGCGGATTCACAGACTGTTTTTCTATTACCAAGGGTTTGTGTGGTCTTAGCTTAACTATTGCAACATCTCCATTCTTCAAGAAGTCAGGGTTCTCCTGAGCCACTTGCCCTGTTTTAGGATCAAGCTTTTTCTGAAGCTCGACGAACTGCACTGGGACTTGTGCTGTGTGCACATGCAACACTGGCGTATAACCCTTAGCAATGACTGTAGGGTGGTTGATAACTGCTATCTGCGCTACAAACTCTTCAGCTACCGCTGGGGGATTGCTTGATAAGGCAATAACATCCCCCCTGGCAACATCCGCCTTGCCAATGCCCCTAATGTTCAATCCAACATTGTCGCCTGCTATGCCTTCCTTGAGCTGTTCATGGTGCATCTCTATTGTCTTGACCTCCCCAGTAATACCTTTACCGCTCTTTGCAGGCAATATCACTACCTGGTCTCCTGGTTTTATCTTGCCTGTCTCTATCTTGCCCACAGGCACTGTACCAACGCCGGTTATCGTATAAACGTCCTGGATAGGCATCCTAAGCGGCAAGTCAGTAGGTTTTTTTGGTTCTGTGAACAAGTCAAACTGTTCCAACAAGGTCGGCCCTTTGTACCAGGGCATCTTATCGCTCTTTTTCGTTATGTTGTCCCCTACATAGGCGCTTCCTGCTATGAAATTAACATTTTCTGGTTTGAAACCGGCTGTCCTGAGCAACTGCTTTACGTCCTCGACTACTTTTTTGTATTTGTCTTCTGCATAGTTTACTGTATCCATCTGGTTTACAAGAACAGCGAGCTGGTCTACGCCCATTGTTCTAGCTAGCCACACGTGCTCTTTGGTTTGGGCCATAACACCGTGTTGTACTGCTACGACAAGCACGGCAGCATCGGCCTGGCTAGTGCCGGTTATCATATTCTTAATGAAGTCCCTGTGTCCTGGAGCGTCTATCACTGTAACGTTATATTTCTGTGTCTCGACTTTTCGGTATGCCAGATCGATTGTTAAACCTCTCTCGCGCTCTTCCTTAAATCTATCCATAACGAAGGCGAACTCGAATCCTTTCTTGCCCAACTTCTCAGCAATGTCTCTCATCTTCTGCAGTTCCTGCTCTGTAAACTTTCCAGTCTCAAAAAAAAGCCTTCCTATAGCTGTACTCTTTCCGTGGTCGACGTGTCCTATAAACACTATATTTAGATTTGGTTTTGCTGCCATTTTCTATTTAATTAAACTTTATTTAGTATCAAAGAGAAAAGAGATAGATTTATAAAGTTTTCTAAAGTCCCGTATTGTTACCTTAACG
>JAIMAW010000082.1 GCA_023511755.1 Candidatus Pacearchaeota archaeon
GACTGTAACAAGAATCAAAGGGGATGAAATTGAACTTACACTGAAAATTCCTATCGTGCCTTTCAAGAGCGATCGTGTTGGAATTGCAAGAAACTATCAAGGACACTGGCGATTAATTGGATGGGGCGAATTGCTATAGTTTTGGGGGGATATTGGTTATCGGTTTGAGTTATAGTAAGAACTTCATAACCCTCGCTTTATTTTGATAGATAATACAACAATTTTTTTAAATCATTCGAATATATAATTCTCGTTCAAGAATGATAAACAAAAAAAGAACCCTGATCTTGCCGAGGTTTGCTTATGAACTAATTATTTCTGCAACTGTTAAAGTGTGGAAAAGAGAAGTTTATGGGTTAATAGGTGGTAAAGGAAAAAACAATTATTATATTACTAAAATATTTCCTAGTCAAACCGCAAATAGGAAATATTCGCAGGTTGAGCCATATGCTTGTCGGGAGGAAATTTTAGAGGATGCTATTGAAAGGTTTGGGGGCCGGGTAATCGGCGATTTTCATTCCCATAACTATTATAATGGCTATGGCATGGCTATTGGATTAAGTGAAAACGACCAAAAGTTCTTGAAGGAACATCCGCATCTAATTTCTGTTCTTGTTTGTACAGAAGAGGTTCGGACTCTTTCTTGTTTGTAATAGCCTAGACTGCATAAGAACCATGAGCTACTGTCTTTCAGAAGGCTACAGAGACAGGGTCGTTAGGATATGTAGTTTAACACCAGAGTCGTTAAAATATTTTCCCATTCCTGAAAGAAAAAGGTTAGAATCTATTATTGATAGGGTTTCTCACAGCATCGAAAATAAATTAACACAGCCGCGAGAACAAATATTGCGAGACAAATCCACTGGCTTAAGGCCAAGCCAAGAAAATATGTTTCGTACTCTCGAAGAAAGTCGTTGAAGAATCTGAAAAAAGAGTATAGGGCCATGAAACTGAGGAACAAGGCCCCTTGTTTCTCCAAAAGCTGCTTGAACCTTGTCTGTCTGCCTTTCTCCCTTATCCTCTTGAATCCGAGGAGGATGAAAAACGAGGCAAGTGAGTATAGAGACTCGTAAAGTTGTGTTGGGTGTCTCGCCACGTCTCCTGCAACTTTGATAGCCCAAGGCAACAAAGAAGCTCGACCATAATCATCCCAGTTCAAGAAGCAACCAACTCTGGTTATTGCTATAGCAAGCAAGAGATATGGGGCGGCTAAATCTAAAATCCGCGTGAATGAGATATCTTTCTGTCTCCTCACATAAATCCAAACGAACAACACTCCTAATAATGCGCCATAACTTGTAATGCCCCCTTGCCAGAAAAAGAAGATTTCCAAGGGTTTTTGAACATAGTAGCCAATGTTTTCGATAACATAAAGTACCCTAGGCCCTATTAGCGCGCCAAGTAGCACGAGGAAGCCGAGGTTATAGATATGCTTATCATCAATATTTTTCTTTTTCGCCTCCCTGAGCACCAGTAAAAAAGCTGTGAGGAAGCCAATAACAAACATAAGCCCCCAACTGTATATTTTAAATTGGCCTATAGCGAATAAAACATGAATTGGTTCGTAGGATATCATCACAGTAAGCGACAAGGGGGGCTTATATATTTCTTCCACCACTTCCTAATAGTAACAAATAGAAAGATTTAAAAGGTTCAATTACTAATGTATAAAAGTACTAAAATGGCAAGAACATCAAATAAAGGAATCAAGTGGAAGTATATCCCAAAGGAGGTTGTAAGAATCGTCAAGACATACACTCCGCCAGCTTATTTCTTGAGGATTAGAGAAATAACTGGGCTCAATAACTTCCTTTTATCGCTTGTTTCTGATGAGGATGAAAATGTCCTTGCAAAAATAGATTCGGACGAGGGAAAAATGAATCTATTCCTTGACAGGATAGAAGAGCGTTTAGGAAAAGATTTTAAAAACAGGGACAAGAGAAATCTTGCAGAGGCCTTTATCTTGTTTCACGAGTTGAGACATAATTTTCAGAAAATAAATCACAGATTCTATGCCGGGCTATATGAAGCGAATATAGCATATCAACAGAAAATAGAAGACGAGGCAAACAGCTTCGCGCGTTATGCCCTTGAAGAATACATCGCGAAAGAGAAAAAGGGCGCGGAGAGGAAAAAGTTCTTTGACTATGAAATAGAAGTATTAAGTAAATTTTTTAAGTATATTGATGGAAATTGATAAGTTTTAATCGCACCATAGAGGAATTGAAACCCAGCAAATTGCGTATTTCCCGCACCACGCTCGACAGTTTTAAT
>JAIMAW010000083.1 GCA_023511755.1 Candidatus Pacearchaeota archaeon
AGGATATAGAGCCTCCGGTTGTTTTGGGCACAGATAGAGACCTGTATCCTTATTTCGCTTATGGGATTACTGAATTGCCTTTGTTTATCTATGTTAATGAGCCCGCGACTTGCAGATGGAACAAAGGATCTGACACTGCTTATGAAATAATGTCAGAGAGCACTCAATGTTATACGTCTTTAGTCCAAAATGTATTGAGATGTGATACTAATCTTATAGGTTTAGTTTCAGAGCCCCCGGGCCTTGCCAATCCTTTTTACATTAGATGCAATGATACTTCAGGAAATGTAATGCAGCAATCTTATCAGCTAACACTTTATCCTACGTCGCCATTACTTATTACTTCAATCATTCCAGAAAATGGTGCTTATGTTAAGGGTTGTGAAATTGCTGGTGTAGAACTTGAAGTTGAAACTGCTGAAGGCGCTGAGAATGGCAAAGCAATATGCTACTGGAAAAATCAAACAATGGCTAATTTTACAAGGTTTACTTTTACTAATAATGTAACTCACAAAACAAAGGTTTCTGCAGCAAGCCAGACTATTGATATAAAATGTGTTGACTCTGCTTTGAACATTGCAACTAACTCGACAAGCTTTACAGTTGAAGCCGATAAGACAAGGCCTGAGATAACAAGGATTTACAAAGATTCTGGCTCGTTAGTAATAAGAACTAATGAAGATGCAACTTGCACTTACAATTTCAGAGCTCAATCATGCGCTTTTGAGGCAAATGACACTTTAATTGCTAAGCTTTTCAGTGGCGCAGGTTCTAGAGAACACAGAATTGAGTGGACTTCAGGGCCTTGGTATGTGAAGTGCTATGATAATTGTAACAGTGGCTATGAGTCATGGCTTGATTGTACTGCAATAATCAGGCCGCAAGACATTGAGTAATTGTAGTTTGTTGAGTAGCAAGAAACTATAAGGAAAACTATAAGGGTTATAGAGAGTTGTATAGATGGAAAAGCGCTGTATAAAGTTTATACAAAGAAAAAATTAAGAAGAGAATTAGCATTAAGAAGAGAGTTAGCAAAGACGATTGATTAATGCTATAGCAAGAAATCTATACATTAATCTATACATTTTAATGTTTGGATGAATTGGCTAAAGTGAATTGGCTGAATTGTGTTTTTTGCTTTTCTTGCAATGTGCCAATAAATTTAAAAACTCCTCTTTTCTTTAATTGTTATGAAAAAAGTGGCGAAGAGTGTGAAAGGAAAGAGTGAAAGGCATAACATTATCGAGATTATTGGCATGAGCTTCAAAAATTGGTGGCAGAATTTGATTATCATACCGCCTTTTGTTTTCAATATTCTTGCTTCTGGTGTCGGAGTATTGTTGCTGTTCCTTTTGTTTAGCCTTGTTTTTGTTGCTGCCTTCGGCCCAGTTGCAATGGAAACTTTGAAAGAGATAGCTATCTTGAGTGCCACGAGCGACATGACAGGGGCTGAGCCAGCCCCCGAGACAATAAATACTCTCTTGACTTTGCTGTCAGAGCCCTCTATTGTTTTCTTCCTTATTACTACTGTCATTGTAGCAGTCATAGCTCTCGGGCTTGTAAAGGCTTTTTTCTATACCGGCGCTATTGCCATGAGTTCAGAAATTTTTGGTGGCAACAAGACTAGTTTGAGGACAATGACTACGGCTGGGAAGAGATTTTTGTGGCGATATTGGGCCGTGGAGGTAGTGATGGCCTTGGCAGCTATAGCGTGGCTCTTTGTGTTCTCTTTGCCATTGATTTTCAGCCAGAACATTGTCTGGCTTCTACTTCCTATCCTGGGCGCTATGCCCCTTGTTTTTGTGTATGTGTTGTTTGCGCTTTCAGGATATTATGTTGTCCTCGAAAACCTTGGGGTTTGGAAGGCTTTTGGCAGAAGCTTTGAGGTTGTGAAGAAAAACTATTGGGCGACAATCGGATTAGGCTTGCTGTTCATACTGATGAATTCTTTTGTAGGGGTCATCCCTTGGGTAGGGGGCCTGATTAATTTACTTGTGGTTTTGCCGTGTCAGACAATAGCTTTTGTGATTTTTGCAATCGAGCGCCTGTCTCGTTAAATGTCGTCGGTAAATGCAGTTATATGGCTGTTCAAAACAATAAAGTTTATATAGCCAGCCCCCTATTTTTTCCTGTAAAAAAAGGTAAAATTAGAGGAGACAAGGCTGGAAAAATATAAAAATGGCAGGGCTTAGGGATTTTTTCAAAAATCTATTCAAATTATTCTCGGCCAAGAAACACATCAGGCTGGG
>JAIMAW010000084.1 GCA_023511755.1 Candidatus Pacearchaeota archaeon
GTCTAAAAAAGATACTTCCAGAAGCAAGAAATTCTGCAATTCAAGAAATATCTTACCCTACATCAACTGAAAGATTATTCTTCGAGAAATTTAAAGACAATTGGAATGATAAAGAAATCTGTCCTATTTGTCGATTAAGACCAATGGAAGAAAATTCAGATGGATGTGAGCATTGTCTTAAGAGAAGAAAGGGTCGTGCAGAAGATTGGATTAGAAAGCCAATGCAAACTATCTGGCTTGATGAGGTTTCGGACCATAATGATAGAGTTGCTCTTCTTATTGGGTGCTTTATTCTGGACAATTGGTTAGAGGGTTCCTTTATTAAAACTATGGCCATTAAAACAAATCCTCCTACTTCTAAAAATCCTTCTCCAGCCCGCATCAGACGATGCTGGGAAACGACGCAGGAATTTATTATTTCTACCATTTTTGAGGATACCCTCAGCAAGCATCCCTATGGAACTGACACTTCTTTTACTGACCTCAGAAAAAAACGTATTCAGTTAACAATAACTCCTAACCCCGGTATCCACACAGGTGCAACCTGTGATATTGATATTGATGGTGTAAGGCTTAGCCCGGTTTGTATTGATAAAGACAATGGGCATTTCCTGACTACAACCAACCTTCAAATCCTGACTAACAAAGGTAAAACAATAGATGAGATTTCTCTATGGATGCAGGGAAAGAATATAAA
Organism: Candidatus Pacearchaeota archaeon; assembly: GCA_023511755.1. Classification (GTDB taxonomy): domain Archaea; phylum Nanobdellota; class Nanobdellia; order Pacearchaeales; family UBA284; genus DRVD01. The sequence goes on from JAIMAW010000084.1 coordinate 698, forward strand.
AGTAAAAAGAGAAGGCGATAATAAAGGCGATAATAAATGGCAAAATGGATTTAAAATCTCCGATGCAAAACCAGCAGTGGAAAGATTTCAGGATTATTTACCTTTTGTGAAAATCTACGGTTATCCTGATCAATTCATGGCGCTTGTTCCTGCCTATGATGCCTTTGATATTGCAAAGAAAATTCTTGAAGAATACGAAGTTCAATTTTCAAAAGTTAGAGACCGACTACCCTTTCACATAGGAATTATTGCCTTCCACAGAAGAACCCCTCTTTATGTGGCAATGGATGCTGGTAAAAGGCTAATTGAGGCGTTTAAGAGTAAAACAAAAACGATAAATGCCAGAGTTGATTCAATTACCAATGCACATCCCAGCAGGATGGGCAACTATGTAAAAGAGTTAAAATTGCAACCTGACCCCTGCTATTCTTCCCTTCCTCTTACCTGGAGCATCTCTTATTCTACAGGCGATCCAAACCAGCAAGATGAATGGCATCCTTACATCAGATTTAATAGTGATAATCCCAACAGGGGAAATTATTCCTTTGATTACACTGGAAATGGTGATTATGTGGTTCATGTAAAAGAACTAAGAAAGGATGATTCCATAAAAATTGAAACTTCTTATCTTAAACTAACCTATCTTGAAAGTGCTGCTGATAGATTTAGAATTGACGAAAACTTGAGGCCTCTGGATGATATAAGGCGGATGGATGAGCTATGGAATGACATACAGGGTATTTTAAAGTCAAAAAACCTGGGAATTTCACAGCTTTATGCCTTCTGGCAGGAGGTGGAGAAAAGACGGAAGGATTATAAGGGCGATTGTGTATGGGAGGATTTTGTGAAATCATGCCTTACCAATATTTTGAGGTTATCTCCTAAAAAGGAAGAGGAGGCAAAACTATTTGATAAATTATTCCAGGCAACAAAAGACGGTTTATTGGATCTTTGCCTGCACTGGAATCTTCAAGTTAGGAAAATAAAGCCTGAAAACAGGAGGTTAAGATATGAGTGAAAATATGCATGAGATTAAAAAATATTACGCAATAGCCCTTGATCCAATCCATATTGGCACAGGTGGATCAAGGCTTGGAAGAGTAGATTTACCCATAATAAGAGAACCTGGGACAAATCTTCCAAAGATACCAGGGACAAGTCTGAGCGGTCCTGCAAGGGCATACACGGCATTACAAACCAATAAATACTTATGGAAAGATAACAACAATAACGAATTTTCCTGTGCAGGTCGTGGAGGAGAAGGTGGTGAGAAACACTGTGGCAATCCAGCTCCTGCCTGTCCAGTTTGCATCCCTTATGGTTTCTCAAAAGGAACGGGGTATAGTATGCAAGGGCTTGCCCAGTTCTTTGATGCCCATATCCTCTTTTTCCCTGTTGCGTCAATGGCAGGTCCCATATGGGTAACTTCCCCAATGGCTCTTGAAGGATTAGGCTTGCAACAGCAATTCAAAACTCCTGATGATGGATTCTATCCATTGGGGGAACAACTTCGAAACAAAGAAA
>JAIMAW010000085.1 GCA_023511755.1 Candidatus Pacearchaeota archaeon
GGTGGGCATCCTGTTAGCGGAAGCGCTGGGCGGAGAGATTATCTCTGCGGACTGCATGGCGGTCTGCGCATGCGTTCACCCGGGACAGATGGAGTGAGCTTTTCGCCGATGGGGTAGTGGCTTTCGATTCCGGACGTTTTGTCGAGGCGCGCCAGAGTTTCCGGGAAATCGGACAAAGGCTGCCACGTTCGCCGGACGCGTGGTTCAACTATGGCGTGGCTTCTTTTGATCCCTCTAAGAAAAACAGGCTATTAGTTAAACTTCTTTAGTCATATAACTATCTTCTAACTTGTAGCCAAGACTTTTGTAATACTCGCGAACTCCCACTCCTGAAATAACTTTAATTTTTTTGCATTTCATGTCATGAGCAATCTTCTCAGCCTCGCTCATTAGCCATTTCCCTATGCCTTTGTGTTGGGCAACTTCTTTTGATTTTTTGCCGATCTCAACTGCAGGGCCATAAACATGAAGCTCTCGGACAAGCAAAACATTTGACTTGTCTGGAACTCTAAGGCGGACTAGCCCAAAGATTATATCGTCTTTGTTCACAACTTCCAAGAAAAACTCGCGTCCTTTGCTTGCGCGATATTCAATTTTGTTGAGCCTGAGCATTTTATCAATTTTCTTGCCCTTCAATAATGCAAACCCTATCTCGCGGCATCTGATACAATTACATTTTAAGCCTTGTTTTTCCATTTCTTCTGCCACGACTTTTCTCAAATCAATGCGGGTTGTGCCTGCAACAAGATACTCTGGCGGAATTTCTCGCATAACTCGCATAATTCTACAGTACCTTGGAACAATTTTCTTGAATTCAATTAAAAGTTTTATGAGTTCTTCATTAGTGTAAGGATGATATTTACCTTTTTCATACAATATTTCGAGCTCTGCTCCTCGAATAACTTGACAAGGATAAATTTTCAATTGGTCTGGCCTGAAGTCCTGGCTAGAGAATATTTTCCTGAACATCTCAATGTCTTTCTTGAAGCTCGAGCCGGGCAAGCCGGGCATTATGTGATAGCCTACCTTGAAGCCGGCATCTTTCAAGCGTCTTGTTGCTTCAATTACGTCTTTGACAGTATGGCCCCTCTTTACTAATTTGTAGATTTTATCGTCAATTGCCTGAACTCCTAATTCAACTCTTGTACAACCAAACTCGAGAATTCTGCTTATGTCTTCAGGGCTACAGACATCTGGCCTTGTTTCAATACACAAGGCAATACACCGATGTTTTGTTTTTTCATTCAGTTTTTTTGCTTCTTCGAGATTTTTTGACTTTTTTTCGTTTAGGGCATCAAAACATGCCTTGATGAAATTGTATTGGTATTCTACGGGATATGAAAGAAACGTTCCTCCCATAATAATGAGCTCAATCTTGTCTGTGGGATGTTTCATTGCCCTGAAAGCATTGATTCTTGCTCTGACTTGCGTGTAAGGATCGTAGTTAAGTGCCCTTGCTCGCATAATGGCTGGGCTTCTTGGGGTATAGCTTTGAGGCACGTTCAATGAAGGGCAATATAAACAAGTCCCATGCTTGCATTTTCTCGGAGCAATGACTACTGCTACAGGGGTTACTCCAGAAATTGTTTTAGTTGGCTTTCTCATTTTTCTTCTCGGCTTGAATAAACAATAAATTTTAAATCTTAAAAACCTTGTCAATATAATGCAACAAGAAAAAGTGTGGGATGCTCTTGCAGAACAATGGTATCATTTCAGACATCAACAATTCAAAGATGTCGCGAAAGAGATAGAAAATATCGCGAAGTTGAAAAAAGGCAAAATTCTCGAAATTGGTTGTGGCAATTGTAGGAACTTGAAAACTTTTGCTCTTGCTGGATTTGATTGTCATGGCATAGATTTCTCTAAAGAGATGCTAAAATATGCTAAAGAATATTGCGAAAAACACTGTTTTAAAGTCAAACTTAAGAGAGCAAGGGCCGAAGAACTGCCTTTCAAAAGCAATTCGTTTGATTATGTGCTAAGTATAGCTACATTGCACCATCTGAAAAAGAAAGAGCAAATCAAAGCAGTCAAGGAAATGTGGCGAGTTTTGAAATCAGAAGGCATTGCGCTTGTGGCGGTATGGAATAAAAGAAATAAAAAACCTAGAGAACGATATATCTCTTGGGAAGTCAAGGGCAAAACATACTGGCGGTATTATTATCTTTTTACACTTACCGAACTCAAGGACTTGTTCAAAAAACAAGGCTTCGAGGTATT
>JAIMAW010000086.1 GCA_023511755.1 Candidatus Pacearchaeota archaeon
TGCCTGAAGTATCCTTTGTCTATTCTTTTCAACAAGCCTATCGCCTTTAATCCCCCTTCTATCCATAGATTTTCTTATGATGCTTTTTATAATATCCTTAGGTGGAAGATTATTTTTGGTATATTCACCATCAGGTAACTGGAGGATTCTGCCTTCCCAATCCCTTGTTTTGAATTCTTCATAAATCTTGTTTACAATTTCATCTACTGTATAAGTGTTATATTCAATTAGAGTGTTTTTAGAATAAATCTCACCGGCAAGACTTGTATATTCAGTGCCTTTTTCAATATCTTCTACCTGCGATATGAGTTCAATATATCCCTTTGTATAATCAAAAACTTCGGTCTCCTTTTCAGCTTCCTTTTCCTGAGGCTCTTTATCATAATTAATGTTATAAAGGGTAAAGTTATATTTTGCCCTCTCTCCTTCTTTTAAAACAGAGCTTACAAGCTTCATCTCTATTTCAAGAATCTCATCCACAAGCCCCTTTATACTTCTACTCCATGCATCATGGTTAAAAACCTTTACCCTCGGTTGAGGTGATTGATATTCAGGAGGTATTCTAAGTCCTCTTCCTAAAACCTGTGCAATAAGAAGCTTTGAATTAAATGCCCTATCTTCCCATGGAACAATCTGGAAGACATTTTTAACATCCCAGCCCTCTGTAAGCATTGATACAGATACAATCCATTCGGTAGGGTCTTCTTTACTATCTACATCTTTAAGTCTTGCTACATTTGCCTTATGTTCCTGTGCAGAGGTTACTATTAAAACCTTTTTTTCTATTTCTTCTATAGGAAGACCTTCTTTTGTAGATAAGAACTCTTTAAGATTCTCTGTGAGCCTTTTTGCATTAGTTATATCCTTTGTAATGAGGATGGTAAGAGGTTTAATTCTTCTATATTTATTCTGATTTTCTACATGATTGTCATATATCTTCTGGAATTTTTCATACTGATCAATACTTTCGTCCTTACTTACATAATCAACCATCTTTACTACCTTATCATCAACTGCCTGTCTTAGAGAGTATCTATAGATAACATCATTAAAATACTCATCTTCAATGTAGGCTGTTCCAGTAAAACCAAGCATATATTTAAAGTTATAATCAGAACTTAAGAGAAAATCTTTCCACTTCTTTATTGATTGACTCTCTTTATCCCTTCCTGAGACTTTGTTATATGCATGATGGACTTCATCGTTTAAAACGAGCACTCTCTCACCATTACCCATCAAACTGTCTTTTATTGATGAACCTGTTTTTTCATAAACAGCATGGATATTTTCAATACAGATGTCACCATCTTTGATTGTGCTGTTTGCATCAATTATGCGAGGATTTTTAAAAACTGCATCAAGTGGCAGTGTCTGTTTAAGTTTGCTATCACCACTTAATGAGATAAATTTTTCCATTAAGCCCTTTTCAATAGTAAGTGATGGGCAAAGAACAAGCACCTTATCAACAAGTCCTAATCCAAGCATCATCTGGGCAATACCATAGATTACATAACTTTTTCCTGTGCCTGTGGCAAGGTCTATAGTTGCTGAAAGTTTGTGAGGCAATTGAATATGATGAAAATATTCATCAAGGCTTCTATATCTCGTATGTAGCTCTGGATTTTTTTCCCAGTTTTCTTCCACTAAGTCCTCAATTGATTTATACCTACCAGATGCAAGATATACAATTGCATTCTCAATAGCCTCTTTTTGATACTGCCTATCACCGCAAAGCACATCAATAAACCTATCCCATATTGAAAGGTCAAGTTTTGTTGGGTCATAGGATTTGCTTACTTCTAATACAAGGTCTTTAGTCTTGTATGTCTTTATCTCAATCATGATTATTCCCTAAGCTGAAATACTTCTTTAAATTCATTACCGTAAATGTCAATGTAAATGACCATAACCTTGTCACCACACTCATCTTCCTTTATTGGAATAACTATTTTTTCCTGATGTGATAAATCCTCTTTTATTTCATCCTCTGTCTCGTTTTCTTTTTTATCTGGAATGAGATCTTCAGCAAAATAAAACTCATCCATTACAAATTCTTTGTCATTATAATCTTTATCAATAAGCACCATAGCAAGAGATTCAAAGTTTTCTAATTCATTTCCTGTTTGTCGGGGCGTCAATTGCTTAAATTGTGCATGCCCTGGCGGTGTATAAGGTGATGAAGTGCATTGGGTACCAACCTACCATTGAACGGGATATTTT
>JAIMAW010000087.1 GCA_023511755.1 Candidatus Pacearchaeota archaeon
ACTCGTGCTTGAAAGCTTCTATCTGCTTTGGGATAACTATTGCTTCCCATTCTTGCTTAGAATATCTTGCCATTTTCTTCTATTTTTATTGGCTCACCCAAATAAGGGCAAATAATATAGTCCTTTCTTTTAGAATAAAGACTGTGTTCACAATACGCTTCTTGCTCTGGCATTCCAATAATCGGATCATAAAAAATCTTTTGATGAATACACTTGAACTTGGGGAAATATTTTGTTGCCATTCTCAACTAGTCTAGAGCTATTCAGAACAATCTGAAATCGAATAATTTTTACATTTTTTATTTTTTCCATCGCACTCATAGCAATTAATCAAGCCCGGATATCTTGCTATTTCTGTCTTATCTTTTTTTGCCGCTATATTCTTCCAGAAGCAAATTTTTTCTAAAGTTTCTTCCAAGCTATTCGGGTTTTCATTTGAAGTTTTATCCAAGCTTGTTTTTGCAGAATGGGCGCTGAAGGGGGTGTATGCTGCACAGGAAGAACTGTTGCCTATGCATCTGTAGCATTCTTTGAAAGCTGGATCGTCTTTAATCGCCTCGCCCTTCGCCAAAACAACGATATGCCACACGCACTCATCACTCAAGAGAGTTTCTTTTACCTTCTCTATCTTCTCTTTACTTATTTTATTTTGCGAGTTTTTTCCAGACATTTTCTTGAGGATTTTTCTTATTTCAATTCACTCAGAAGTCTGCTGAGGCACCAGACCACCTATTTATTTTTATATTTTTGGCATTTTTAAGGTTTATTGTGATGAGAGAAAAGAATAAAAGGATAGTAGCTTTTCGATAAAAAGATAAAAAAGAGGACTATAAAAAATGAATTCATTAGTATTACTTTTAGCTGTAATAGCATGGTTTATTTTCGGCTATTTTGTTTATGCCAGATTTTTGGAAGACAAATTAATCAAGCCAAGCGACAAGAACAAAACCCCTGCGCAGATTTTCAAGGACAAAATTGATTACAAGCCGGCTAAAAAAGCTTTCTTGTTTGGCCATCATTTTGCTTCTATAGCAGGAGCTGGCCCGATTATCGGGCCTATTCTTGCTGTTTCTTATTTTGGCTGGCTTTTTGTTGTTTTGTGGATAGCACTTGGAACTGTTTTGATCGGCGGCGTACATGATTATCTAACATTAATGTTGTCTGTTAGGCACAAAGGCGAGGGAATTGCCAAGATTTCAGAAAAAAGAATCGGGAAAAAAACTTTCTATATTTTCTCAATACTTTTGTGGCTTACTTTAATGTTAATTATTTCAGTTTTTTCAGTTAGCTCTGCCCGGTCCTTAGTAGAAGTGCCACAGCTTGTTTTGCCTTTCTTTGGGATAACCATGACTGCCCTAAGTGTGAAGGGGAGGGGTATTATAAAGTAATAGATTCCGAGGAGATAAATAATCGAGCGTATGAAAATGCAAATTATAGAAGCAAATGTTTCATTACAACTGCCTGCGTTATATCAAGAGGATTATCAGATGATTGTCTAGAATTGCACGTTTTAAGAAAGTTTAGAGATGAAATAATGTTTAGAGATAAAAAGAAAGTAGAAGAAGTGAATGAATATTATAGAATAGCCCCTCGGATAGTTGAAGCGATTAATTCTAGAAAAACACGCAAGATATGGGGTATGGTTTACCAAGATATTGTTAAAGCCGTTGAGTATATCAAGAATAAAGATTTTGACGGGGCTTATGAACATTATAAGCAAACTGTCTTGAGATTAAAGAAGACTTTTTTATAATTCATCCCGGGCGTTCTTAACATTTATTAATCTGGATTTGTTTTCTGAATTATGATTAGAGAAGTGATTAAGAACAGGGGCAATGTTTTTGTTTTGACATGGCGTAAAGCTAAGAATTTTTCTAGGATAAAGCCAGTAACACAAGTTTATGGTGTATGTTTTGATAAAAAAGGAAGAATTTTGATTGTTAATACGGCTGGGAATTGGTGTCTTCCGGGCGGGACTCCTGAAAAAAGTGAAAGCTTTGAAGAAACTTTGAAAAGAGAAGCCCTGGAAGAGGGCGATGTTGAGATTTATGATTTGAGGCCATTGGGCTATCAAAAAGTTTGGAGTAAAGAAAAAAGCGGGATATATCAGTTGAGATATTTTGCCCGAGTGTCTAGA
>JAIMAW010000088.1 GCA_023511755.1 Candidatus Pacearchaeota archaeon
GTGCTGGAAAGCGAGTCTCTGCGCTTTCTCACGTTCATCCTCTTCGTCGGTAGGTTATTTGCAGTATGAAAGTATCTCCACCGCCAGTCTACACGGCGGGTTGGGAGCAGTCAAGAGGTATTCTTCAAGATCTTCTGTCCGGTTCGCGTGTCCGCCGCTTGCGCGCGGCCTAGGCGTGCGTCACGTCGGCCAGCGTAAATTCGAGGTGCCTCTTCCCGTGAACGGCCGCCTGGATCGCCGTCGGTGCCGGCAGGCACTGCTGCGCCGCCTTCCTCGGGGAGATGACGGCCTGACGACGGCAGGGCACCACGCAGTGCCCCGTCCACCAAGAGACCAACCGGTACCGCCCGTTGTCAGGTCGGTCCGGGGCAGGCTGCATCAGGCCCGACAGGGCAGACCGGTACAAAAAAAAGAAGTGGCAGGGGAGAGAGGACTTGAACCCCCAACCTACTGATTACAAGTCAGTTGCTCTACCATTGAGCTACTGAGGCACAATAGAATAAACTAACAGAGGTTTTTAAGCTTTTTATTTGAGCTTCTCTACCCGGACAACCCGCAATTCGCAGACTGCAAGAGGATAAGTTTTCTTAAGTCTCTGTGCCATCTTTTTCTGCAGAACCGAGCTTGTCACCAATTGAAAAATTTTAGCTCTTGTCTTATCTTCGAAAACCTTTTCAATAAAATCGCGGGCGCCCTCTCTCAGAGCTTTCCTAACGCTTCTGTGAACTTTCTTCCTGGTGATCATAAAGGGCTTTACTCTCAAGGTAGTATCCTGCGCTTTGGCTACAAAAGAATCCTCAACGATGCTCGTCCCCCTACCAATCAGATGCCTTATGAAACTAGGCTGCATCCGGAACTCATACATTTCACCAACCAGGCCACTGTCTGTCTTCCTAACGATAAATTTTCCTTCACAGCCCTTGCCCTTTAGTATTTTCGTCAGGTCAAATTTTATAACTCTATTCTCAAGCTCTTCCGGTCTGAATGCAAGCAATGGCACAAGACTTTCAAATATTTCTAGTTTGACATCGAAAAAGGTTTTCTTTAATATTGCCATTTTTTACTTGCCTTCCTCCTTGAACATTACTCTCCCTGTCCTTATCCCTCTCCTCTGCAGAGTGCTTTTGTTACATACCTTGCAAGTGTAGACGAGATTAGTCTTCTTGGTACTCTTTGTTTTTCTCTTCCATTTTGTTATGGCTGGTTTGCTCGGTGGCCATTTGCCGTGGCTTCCTACCCCTCTAGCAAGCCCTCTTTTCCTGGCCCTAGTTGGCGAGCCCCTCTTGAATGCTCCTCTCTGAGCACCACTCTTTGCCTGGCTAATCTTCTGTTCAGTGTGCTTCTTGCAATAAGGACAGTATCTCCTAGTTTTTTTTGGTAGTTTCATGTTTCGTCTGCCCTGCGTATATGTATGATTTTATATTTAATTCCATTCTCACATCTTCCCACTAAACATCTTGAACATCCTTTCCCAAACATTTCCACGCCTTTACCAAAGTTCATTTCCCATCCTCCCCTCATCTTTCCATTCCTTATCTCTCCTCAATCAAAGCTACTTTGCCTTCTGCCAATAATATCTCTGTTATCTCTTGTGGCAGATTAGCAACATCGCCGGGCTTGAAAGGCCCTAGCTCCGAGCCATCTTCGGCAACAAAAGCAGGCACTTCTTCTTTAAACCTAACAAGAACATTTTTTAAATCTTTCTCGCCCCTGTTTATCTTGCCGCTTAGCCCTTGGCTAATTTGCTGCTGATTTTCCTCTAGTTGTTTAACCGTGACCCCAAACAATTTCTTCTCATATTCGAGCAAATTGTCTGTATCCCTCTTGCTTATTCCGGTCATTGCTGCTGTAAAAGCAAGGTTAAGCACCTTTCGTTCTCTGATGGAGATTATCTCCTTGATTATCGCAAGAGTATTATCTAGCTGCTTCCTTGTCATGGCCACAGTGCCCGAAAAAAGCCCCTCGTTTTTCTCCCTATTGATAATCTCTTTTTTCTCCTCGATATAAGCGGAAACCTCTTCCAGAAAGTTCTTCGGAAGCTGCTGTAAAGACTCGCTATACTTTTCTTTCCGGAGGATATCATAAATTTCCTGGTAAGTGATCATCTTCTAAATAACGCCCTAGC
>JAIMAW010000089.1 GCA_023511755.1 Candidatus Pacearchaeota archaeon
CACCATGTCTGTCTTTTATAATGGTAGATTTAACTCTGACATCTCTTTTTTCGCCATTTTTTCGAACTATTCTAAACTCATACTGGGAAGGAACTGATTCTCCATTTTGTCTTCCTAAGTATCTTTCCTCAACTAAGGCTCTGCTTTCTTCATCAAGAAACTTTCTAAAATCCTGTCCAACTAATTCTTCTTTTGAGCATCCACCATTTTTTGTAATTTCAGCATTTGCGTAAATAATTCGAAAGGCATCATCTATTATCAGAATTGTATCATGCGAGTTTTCTACAATGGAACGGAAGAGCTCCTCGCTTTCTTTTAATGCGTTTTCAATGCTTTTTCTCTCTGTTATATCTTGAACTACTCCAAATTCTCCCAAAATTTTTCCATTCTCAATTATAGGGACGCTTGTGAACTCTCCAACAAGATATTCACCGGATTTGGAGCGAATACGCAATTCATAGGATGGCAGTTTTTCTCCCCTTAATATTCTCTGATACGTTTCTATGGCGAGAGGTAAGTCATCTGGATGAATAAGAGCATCGAAAGGTTTGCCAAGCCACTCTTTACGTGACCAACCAGTAAACTCCTCAAATTTCGGGTTTAACGAGGTTATTTTTCCATCTAAAGAAAGAGTGTAGATTACTACTGGTGCAGTTTTGATGAGGCTACGGTAACGTTTTTCACTTTTTAACAACGCATCCTCGATTTTTTTACGCTTGGTAACGTCAATGGCTATTCCAAACCTTACGAATTTGTTTCCCGGCCATTGAACGGCTTTGTCTATGCATTTATACCAATGCTTGTTTTTTAGATTTTGAATTTCTCTTAGGCACGGTTCTGGAGTTTTCCCGAAAAGTTTAGCATTTGTGCAGAATTGGCATGGTTTACTCAGCTTATGAAATACACTGTAGCATTTTTTTCCTTCCACATTTTCTCCGAATAAGTGCTTAGTTTTATCGTTGGCGAACAATACCTTATTAGTCTCTGGGTCTATAACATAGATTATTTCATCAATTCCGTCGAAAAGAGTATGCAGCATATTTAGCGCGTGCTTAAGATTTTCTCCAGAATTGCAGTTTTCCGACTTCTTCATATTGACACATATCCTGTTGCAAGCGGCAAACGCCTTTTTACGCTGTTCAAGCATTCCACAAAGTTTTTATTTTCTTCATCTTCAAATTCTAAGCCAAGTTTTTCATAAAGCCGCTTTATAATGAGTTTTTCAAGATACATGGCTCCTGGACCGAAAATTTTTTCTAAAGCTGTTGAAAATTCTGTTATGTTTTCTGGAATTTGGTCTCTTTTTATTTTAAACATGTCTTCCAAATGGAAGAGTATGGCTTGTTTTGGAGAATCGCCTAAAGAAGATAAGCTTTCCTCAACTGCGGCTAAGAGTATTTCGCGAAAGTTATTTTGAGGCAAATTAAACCCTCGAGGGATCAAATTAAGTTTTAGAATAAGCTTCATGGAGCATTGATAAATTCTTTGTGAACTTTAAATATTGATTGTGAAACATGCGCTTCAAGGCATAAATAAAAAACGGTTAAGCTTCTACCTCTTCAACTTCTTTTCCCTTTGAATGTCCACTACGTTCTGATTCAGTTTTCTTCATCTCCTTAGTCCCATTTTCAATCAATTCAAACCATTTGCAACAATTGAGGCCAGTCTGTAATATCTGTTTCAAAGCCGTATTTCTTAATCATTATTTTAAATATCTCCGCCCTCTCAGCCGCCTCAGGAAGCAGTATGGGTATCTTCTTGTCAAACCTCCCTGCCCTTTTCAAGGCTGGATCCAATAAGTCCGGCCTGTTTGTAGCCGCTATAAAAATTACTTTTCCCCTATTATTTGTATTACCGGTAAACTGCAAAAATTCACTGAAAATATTCCTGCTTACCCCGCTGTCCCCGCTTTCGCCTCTTCTGAAAGCGGTGTCGATTTCATCCACGAAAACAATCACGGGCTGCTGGGACTGTGCGCCGAGGAGGCATTTCTTGAAGTTTTTCTCGCTTTCTCCGACATATTGTCCCAGGATTCTTGACATGTCTATCTTCACGCAATTGAAGCCGCTGGATTTGGCCA